>JAJUHR010000374.1 GCA_029267795.1 Planctomycetota bacterium | reverse complement strand
TTCGAGAGCTACGTCGCCGCAGACTTGGCCGGGTGGGACACGCAGAGCCGGCGCGTCGACGGCGGTCGCTGGGCCGAGGTGGCCTTGACGCGGATGAACGCCGTCCGCGAGCTGGAGCAGGAGCCGAACATGCCCCTGTCCCACTTGGCGATGGAGTTCGACGCCATGGGGCCGGCGTACAACTGCCTCACCGCGTGCGCGGCCAGCACGCAGGCCATCGGCGAAGCCTCGCGGCTGCTGAGCCGGGGTGACGCGGACGTCATGATCAGCGGCGGGACGCACACGATGATCCACCCGCTGGGCGTCACGGGGTTCAATCGCCTGACTGCGTTGTCGACTCGCAACGATACGCCCCAGACCGCCTCCCGCCCGTTCAACCAAACGCGCGACGGGTTCGTGCTGGGTGAGGGGGCTGGGATCCTGATCCTGGAAACGCTCGACCACGCCACGGCACGCGGGGCCCAACCCCTGGCGGAGGTCGTCGGCTACGGCAGCTCCGCCGACGCGTACCGGATCACCGACATCCACCCCGACGGCCGCGGGGCGGTCGCCGCGATGCGTGACGCCTTGGCCAGCGCGGGCCTGACCCCGGCCGACATCGACTACATCTCCGCGCACGGCACGGGGACGAAGGAGAACGACTCGGTCGAGAGCCGCGCCGTCAAGGCCGTGTTCGGGGATTTGGCCAAGCGGGTGCCGATCAGTTCGGTCAAGAGCATGTTCGGGCATCTGATCGCCGCGGCCGGCGCGGTGGAGCTGATCACCTGTGTGCTGGCGATCCGCGACCAGGTGCTCCCGCCCACGATCAACCTGACCGACCCCGACCCCGAGTGCGACCTGGATTACGTCCCTAACCGGTCGCGCCCGGGCAAGGTCGAGGTCACCCTGTCCAACAGCTTCGGCTTCGGTGGCCAGAACGACGCGCTGGTGGTCCGAAAGGTGTGACGCTCGGCTCGCACGCACCGGACTGGCCTGGGTTGACCATCGCGCAATCAAAAATGCCGCGTCGGCGTTTGCCGCCGCGGCATAAGAAGGAGGTGGTGTGGCACCCCGTGTCTCGTTGTTAAAGATCGCCGATTTCTTCCGTGCTCTTCAGCGAAAAACCCGCCGGCCGGCCAGGCCCGCCTCACCGCTATCTAAACCTACGATTCGTTGTTCTGGCGGGCCAGTGCCGGTGGATCGTTACCCCAAGCCTTGTCACGGATGCGCAACGGGCTCGCGTGTGCGCAAAAAAAGTGCCGCGCCCCCGGAAGAGCGCGGCACATTTCTTGGTCCGGTCTGGGGTGGCGATCAGTCGTACAGGGCGAAGATCTCCGCCGGGTCGCGCAGCCGTATGCTGGTGTCGATCCGGAAGTTCGACTGCGTGGTGTGGCGCTCGGCGAAGAAGAAGTCGAACTTGCAGGTTTGGCCGGGTTGCAGGCCCAGGTCGATGTACTTGTTGGCGGAGGCCGAGATCGGGCACGGGCCGGGCAGGCCCTTGGCCGACCACAGGGCTGCCATCTGGCTCGCCATCGCCGTGCTGACGTCCTTGACGATCCCGCCCGTGTCGAAGTGGTTTTTCTCGACGAAGGCCTTGCCGTCGAACAGGATCACCTTGCCGTTGACGGCCGAGTGCACGCCGCCCAGGTCGATCACCCGGATGCCGTTGACGTACACCCACACGTCATCATCGCCGGTGAAGATGAATTTTTGACCCTCGGCGAACGTGAAGGCGTAATGCAGCTCGAAGGTGAAGTGGAAATTGTGGGTCAGGCCCTGGTTCCCGAAGAGTTGCCCGTCGATGGGGAAGAAGGCGCTGTTGGAGTACGTGTACACGCCGCCCGGCTCGCTCGACCCGTTGCTGAGCTTCAGCGCCAGCGGGGCGCTCGTGTTCACCCCCGGGACGTCGGTGTACCACTGGGCCAAGCTTGCCGCCGACCGGATGGTGTCCTTCTGGGGTCGGGTGGGATTGAACACCGGCTTGTCATCGCCTCCCAGATACATCGTGACCAGGTTCTTCACGTGGCCAAACCGGTTCATGGCCCCGGCGGTTTGGAAGTCCGGGTGCCCGCTGCTCCAGTCCCCGCGTTTGATGTCCCGCAGCGTGCCCGTGAGCACCAGCTCGTCGGCGGCCACCTGACCGCCGAGCAGCCCCAGCCCCGCCAACATCCAAACGTGCTTTTTCAGGCTCCACGAGTTCATAAATAACCAATGGTGCTAGTTTCACAGGCTGAACTCGGCGATACTCAGGTGAACGCGGCCGGTGTGGTCGGGCTGCAGGCCTTGCCAGTCCACCAGCAGGTTGAAGGCCGCCATCATCCAGCCTATGTGCGACCGGAAGCACT
>JAJUHR010000351.1 GCA_029267795.1 Planctomycetota bacterium | reverse complement strand
TGACCGACCCTTCCTACGCCGGCCAGATCGTCGCGATGACCTACCCGCTGATCGGGAACTACGGCGTGAACCTGGAGGACCTGGAATCCTCTTGCTCCCATGTGCAGGGGTTCGTCGTGCGAGAGCTTTCCAACACGGCGAGCAACTACAGGGCCACCGAAAAACTCGAAAACTGGTTGCAGCGACAAGACGTGACCGGGATCACCGGCATCGACACGCGGGCATTGACGCGCAAGCTGCGTTCGCAGGGCGCGATGAAGGGCGTACTATCGACCGAGGACCGCTCCGACGCGGAGCTGGTGGAGCTAGCCCGGTCCGCTCCGGGGCTGGTGGGCCGCAACCTCGTGCGAGAGGTTAGCCGACGCGAGCCGGCACTCTGGGACCAGGGGCTGGGGGCGTGGGCCCCGATCCAGGGTTGGCTGGAACCGCCGCCGCAGCCGTTGCGGGTTGTGGCGTTGGACTGTGGCGCGAAGTTGAACATCTTGCGGAACCTGGCGCAGTCGGGCTGCCGGGTGAGGGTGCTGCCGTTCGACGCGACCCCCTCGGCTATTCTGGAACACAAACCGCAGGGGCTGTTCGTGTCCAACGGCCCGGGCGACCCTGCTGCGGTCACCGAAACGATCCAGACGCTGCGGCAGTTGCTGGGGCGGCTTCCGATCTTTGGCATCTGCCTGGGGCATCAGTTGCTGAGCTTGGCGATGGGGGCCCAGACCTATAAGCTCAAGTTTGGCCACCGCGGCAGCAACCAACCCGTGCAGAACTTGCACACCGGCAAGGTCGAGATCACCAGCCAGAACCACGGCTTCGCGGTCGACATCGACAGCCTGGAGGCTGTGGGGGGCGAGCCGACGCACATCAATCTGAATGACCGCACCCTCGAAGGGTTCAGGCACAAGTCCGACCCGATCTTCGCTGTGCAGTACCACCCCGAGGCCTCACCCGGGCCTCACGACGCTCGGTACCTATTCGACTGCTTCGTGAGCATGATGGCGACAGGGGTCAGCCCGACGGGGAAGCAGATGGACCTCGCCCAGCGTCGCCGGAACACCATCGAACCCGGCACCGCCCCCGCGGGGCCGCATTGACCCACCCATCCGACCGATTTTCAAGCCGAGTTAGAAGTCTCCTAGGCTGGTCGGGCCATTCGCCTTTTGGCTGGACCATGCCCACCAAACATGGGGAAGGTTACGGTGCGCGCCGGGGCATCGCTACGTTCTGCCCCAGCCACCCCGGCGTTTGGGTGTTACGTTGCTCGGATTTAGGCCGCTGGGGAGTAGTACGTAGTTCGGTTTTTTTGTAATCAGAGCGGACCTGTCTGTTGGCCCAAGAAAGGCAGTTTCAAGCTCTTGGAAACGAGGGGGTTTTGGTTGTTTTAAGCCGAGGGGTTTCTTCGCCGATCTCGTACAAGAAGCAGTCTACGAGGAGGTCGCCGGAATGTTGGATCGATCCGGGGAACCCCGCCCTAATTGCATTGTGATCGACGACGACCCGGCTGTTCGACGGATCGTGTCGCACTATGTCACGGAGATGCTGGGGGTAGCGCCCCAGCAGTTCGAGCTGCCCTCGGATGCGCTGGATTACGCGGCTCTGAACCCGGGAATCGGTGTGATCCTAATCGATTGGCACCTCGGGGACACCAACGGCCTGCAATGGTTGGCGCCGCTGGGGCGGGAGTGGCCGGCTGCGGTCTTCGTGGTCATGTCCGCGGACTCCGACCCCAGGGGTTTCGTGGAGGCGGCCAAGTGCTGCCGCACAGCTCTGTGGTGGCGCAAGACCGACAGCATCGCCATGCTTGGCAGCCTGATTCAAGTGGCGATGGAAGAGCACCGGCGGCGGATATCGGGCGAAAGCTCGCAGACCTTGGGGGAGCTGAAGGACCAAGCGATTCGGGAAGCCTTGGCGTTGCACGGGGGCAACATCGAGCAAGCGGCTAAGGTTTTGGGTATTTCAGCAAGCACGATCCGGCGTCATCTGTCAACCTAATGACGGGCCCGATCATTTTGAGAAGTTATCCACAATTAGTAGGTCAGCAAGCTCTGAAAATATGGACCTTTGCCACCATTTTGCAACATTTTGCGTTGTGGTTGCCTTTTCAATAAGATATGATAGTATAGTTAATTAGAGTTCTAAATTTGGATGTGCGGGGGCGGCAATTCCCGCATATCCAGGAAGAGGGTCGGAATCGATACGGACAGGTCTTCGCTGTGATGTGGGTGATCGAGCCGTACGAATAAAGACCTTTGTGAGATTTTTCCCCATTGCCCCCGGAAGGGCTCGGTTGGCTTCGGCCGACCGGGCCTTTTTTGTTGGTGCCCTCTGTTTGTGCGATCGCTCACCGCTGGGGCTGATTGTTCAATAAAAAAGTGCTTTTGTTTGGATGTGGCGAGGTGGGGCTCGAAGCGATCGAAGCGGCTGCAGTGGAGCGGCGAAAAGGCACCACCGCAAATGCTCGGGCATCGGTGCGCCATGCCCCCCCCAGCCACC
>JAJUHR010000454.1 GCA_029267795.1 Planctomycetota bacterium | reverse complement strand
TTCCGCAGGCGCACAACCGCTTGCACGCGCAGAAAGGGCTGCTGGCGGCGCTGCTGGGCGGCGTGTGAGGGAACCGGGCTCGGGGGATGAACGTAAGGACTGTCGAGGCGTTCTATGATTGTGCGGGGCGCAGCGGCTTGTGAGGCGGTCGGCCTCACGGCGCCCCGGGGCAGGGACGCACAAGTCATGGATGAGAAGACACCTCAGCAAGAACTGCCCTTAGTCGTGCCCGAGATCGAGGCTGCGCACGTGTTGCCCATCGTGGTGGGGGCCCACCTGCGCGCCGAGGTGGCGGACCGGCCGCTAGCGTACCGGCTGCGGGACGCGATCGAGCGGTGGGTGAGCGAACGGGCGAGTCGCCTGAGCGTCCGCCCGGTGCCGGTGGTGTGCTCCGACGTGTGGTACGTGAATCAGCAGGCATTGCACCGGCGGCCGACGATCAGCCTCGGCGGACCGGGGGTGAACGCGCTGAGCGCGTACTTCGCGAACCGGCTGGCGGCGGCGCTGGTGCAGGATCACAAGATCGTGATCCAGTTAGACCCGGAGCTGGTGGACCTGCGCGCGTGCGTGTGGGGGATGAACCACGAGCTAACGGTGGAGGCGCTACGGCTGTTCATGGATAGGTACCTGGATGGGTTCCTCCGCGCGGTGGTGACCCAGGTCGAGCCGCGGGAGGAGAATAGAGGCAGTTTCATCACCCTCTCTCCCAGGTTGGGAGAGGGTTAGGGTGAGGGAACAGACAGGTGATTTTTCGGAGGGTTCACCCCTTACCCGGCTTCTCCCCTCAAGGGGAGAGGGGTTTTGAAGTCGGTTTTAGCCGGCGGGGACGCCGGCGGGCGTGCTGCTGTTCGCGTAGAACCAAGGTGAAGGCAAAGGAGTTGTTCGTGGAACTGGACCTTAAAGGCGTGAATATTTCTTTAACCGACGAAATCGCTGAACACACTCGGGCCCGAATGATCGGCGCGTTGGACCAATACAAACATCACGTCAGGGAGGTGGTCGTGCGGCTCAAAGACGTGAACGGCCCGCGCGGCGGCAAAGACAAAGAATGCGACGTGGAGGTGAAGCTGCTGCCCGCCAGCACGGTGGTCGTCAAGGAAGCGCACGACGATCTGTACTCGGCGATCAGCCTGGCGGCAGACCGGGTCAAGAACGCCGTGGGGGCGGAAGATCGAGCGATCCAACCACAAGCGCGGGTGAACGGCGCGGGTTTTACCGGTGCGTCAGGCGAACACGGGGGGCTGGTATGCGCTTCGGATGCGGCCGCCGGGGGCGACGCTGGATTTCCAGTCGCAGGGGTGGGCGGGTTCGCCGAGGTCGAAGTCGCGCTCGTAGAGGTCCTCGATGCGTTGCATGGTTTCGGGGGAGAGGTACCGGCCGTCGCAGGCCGCGGCGAACTGGCGCAGGTCAGCCTCGGTGAGGATGTTGGGCTCGATCGAGCAGAGCGTGGGCCAACTGGCGAGCCACTTGGTGGCGAGCTGGCGGATGGAGCAGCCTTGGGCCTGGGCGATGGGGCGGATGATCTCGTTTTTCTTTAGGCCGTAGATCAGCCAGTTCTTGTCGCGGAACTTGCGGTGGTCCGAGGCGGGGAAGGTGTGGTCGGGGGACCTGAATTCCTC
>JAJUHR010000216.1 GCA_029267795.1 Planctomycetota bacterium | reverse complement strand
GGAGAACCGCCCGGATTACGCCAGCAACACCCTCGTGCGGACGTACCCCCGGGGGTTGGACACCGAGGTGTTCACCCGCGCCGCCCTGGAGGCCGCCTGGCGCGAGGCGTCGGCGAAGGAGCACCGCGTCCACGTCACGCCGTACCTGTACCTGACGCCGGGGAGGTTCCGCACTTTTTCGGTCGAGGACAGCCCGGACTATAGCGACCTGCGTCTGACGGTGGACACCGAAGAGGACCTGGAGCTGGTGCGGCAGGTGTACGAGCATCTGGGGCGGGAGGGCCGGTTCACGTGGATGGACGTGGTGGACCTAATGCGGCGCGAGCCCACCCTGGCGGCCATCAACGCCCACATCGAGCAAAAAGAGCTTCAGGAAGGGTAAGGTGAGCCCCGCCCTGCTTATCCGCGCGGACGCCGACCCCACCATGGGCACGGGGCACGTCATGCGGTGCCTGGCTTTGGCGCAGGCCTGGGCGGATCGAGGCGGCAGGGCTGTGTTTGCGACCCGCCTCACGATGCCAGTCCCCCTGCGGCAACGGATCGAATCCGAGGGTTTCGAAGTCCAACCCATCGAGGCCGCGGCGGCCAGCCCGCAGGATGCCGCTGCGAGCGTGGCGACGGCCCGGTCGCTTTCGGCCCACTGGATTGTTGTGGATGGTTACGCCTTCGGTCCCCCCTACCAGCGGACGCTCCGCGACGCGGGGTTTCGCGTCCTGGCGGTGGACGATTATGGCCAGGTCCGCGCTCATTGCGCCGATGTGATCCTGGATCAGAACCTGGGCACGAGCGAGCGCCGTTACGCCGATTGCGCTGACCACTGCGCGCTGCTGCTGGGCCCCCAGTATGCGATGCTCCGAAAGGAATTCTGGCTCCTGCGCGGTTGGGAGCGACAGGTACCCCAGCACGCGCAGCGGGTGTTGGTGACGCTCGGTGGCAGCGACCCGGACAACGTCACCACGTTGGTCGTTCGGGCTATCGCCCAGTTGAACCTGAACGGTTTGGAAACGGCGGTCGTGGTGGGGGCGGCCAATCCGCACCGGGCGCGGATCGAAGCCGCGGCTCGAAGCTGCGCCTCGCCGGTCCGGCTGGTGGAGCGCGTGCAGGACATGACCGAGTTGATGCGCTGGGCGGACGTGGCGGTGTCCGCGGGGGGCACCACCTGCTGGGAGCTGGCGTTCCTGGGGTTACCCAACCTGATGCTCGTCCTCGCTGAAAACCAGAGGCCGATCGCGGAAGCTCTGCATCAAGCCGGCGTCGGGGTTAACCTGGGGTGGTTCGCGGCTTGCTCTGCGGAGCAGATCGCCGAAACCCTGCGGAGCCTGATCGACGACCCGCAGCGCCGCTGCGCCATGTCGCGGGCTGGACGGCGACTGGTTGACGGCCGTGGGGCGTTTCGAGTAACCGAAAGGCTTTCTTCCGTGGCCACGGCGGGTTGATATGCGGGGTGGATATGCGGATCGTGTATTTGGGTAACAATTGGCTCGGTTGGCAGGTGTTGCGGCACCTTCGTGAGGTGGGTGACGACCCGACGGCGATGATCGTCCACCCCGAGCCGCGACGCAGGTTCGGGGCGGAGCTGCTCGAGGCGGCCGGTCTGCCGCCCCCGCGCGTCTTCGATGGGTCACAGCTGCAGGACGCCCGGCTGCTCGGTGCGATCCGCGAGTTGAACCCCGACATCGCGGTGTCCGTCCTATTCGGCTACATCCTGCGCCCCCCATTCCTGAGACTGTTTCCGCGGGGGGTGATCAACCTGCACCCTTCGTACCTGCCCTACAACCGTGGAGCGTACCCCAACGTCTGGAGCATCGTGGAAGGCACCCCGGCGGGGGTAACCCTGCACTACATCGACGAAGGCGTCGATACGGGCGACATCATCGCGCAGCGCCAGGTCCCGGTCGACCCGTCCGATACGGGCGCGTCCCTTTACGACAAGCTCGAACGCGAGGGCCTGGCGCTATTCCGCGACACGTGGCCTTCGATCAAGGTCGGCAACGCCCCCCGCCGACCCCAACAGGGCGCCGGCACGCACCACCGTACCGCCGACGTCGCCAGGATCGACCGCATCGAGCTCGATGAACCCTACCGGGCGCGCGACCTGATCAATGTCTTGCGGGCGCGCACTTTTGCCCCTTACAAAGGCGCGTATTTCGAGAGCGATGGGGTGCGTGTATACCTGCGGCTGGAGATGACTCCGGAACCCGCCCCACCGTGCCCGACCCAGCGGACAGCGGGCGAGGACCCAGCCCCCGGCCGCAGGGCATGAAAGACCACGCCAAAACACACGCGACGGAACCGCAACCCAAGCAACCCACCACCCTCGGACGCCAGCCCATGACCCGCTCAATCGTGATCAACCAACGCAAGATCGGCCCCGGCGAGCCGACGTACGTCGTCGCGGAGATGTCCGCCAACCACAACCGGAGCCTCGACGAAGCGGTTCGGTTGATCCGTGCCGCCCACGAGGCCGGCGCCGACGCGATCAAGCTGCAGACTTATACGCCTGACACCCTGACCATCGACTGCGACAACGAGTACTTCCGGATCGGCAAGGGCACGATCTGGGAGGGCAAGAACCTTTACCGCCTCTACGGCGAAGCCTACACCCCGTGGGACTGGCACCCGAAGCTCAAGGCGGTGGCTGAGGAGCTGGGGCTGGGTTTCTTCTCCACGCCCTTCGACGACACCGCGGTGGAATTCCTCGAGGGGCTCGGGGTGCCGGCGTACAAGATCGCCTCGTTCGAGATGGTGGACCTGCCTCTGATCCGGCGGGTGGCGCGCACCGGCAAGCCGATCATCATGTCCACGGGGATGGGCACGCTCGCCGAGGTCGCCGAGGCGGTGCACACCGCCCGCCAAGCCGGGTGCCACCAACTGGCGTTGCTCAAGTGCACCAGCGCTTACCCTGCCCCACCGAGCGAGATGAACTTGCGCACGATCCCCCACCTGGCGGAGGCGTTCGGCGTGCCGGTGGGGCTGTCGGACCACACGCTCGGGACGGCGGTGCCTGTGGCGGCGGTGGCGATGGGGGCGTGCATCGTCGAAAAGCACTTGACGCTGTCGCGGGCCACGCCGGGGCCAGACGCCGCGTTCTCCGTCGAGCCGCACGAATGGCGGGAGATGGTGCTGGCGATCCGGGCGGCAGAGCAGGCCCTAGGCTCGGTCAGCTACGAGCTGAGCGATCGGGAGCGAAGCAGCATGGTGTTCCGCCGCTCGCTGTTCGTGGTGCAGGACGTGCGTGCCGGAGAGCCGTTCACCCGCCAGAACGTGCGCTCGATCCGTCCGGGCTACGGCCTGCACACCCGGCATCTCGAACAGGTCTTAGGCTGGCGCGCCACGCGCGACGTGCCTCGAGGAACGCCTTTAAGTTGGGAGCTGGTCGGTTAAAGTGCTTTTCGTTTGGGTATAACGCGATGAAGCTGGCGGGGTGACTGTGGCCAAGCGAGGCGACACCACGGTCAATGCCGGGACGTCGTCACGCTCTGCCCCAGCCACCTAATCCAAATGGCGATACACTCAAACGAAAACCGCCCCAGACCGACGGCTTTGGCTGGATCGGGCAAACTTACTAAGATGGTCGCGTGGTGGAATCCAGGAAAACGGTGAGGGTGTTTGCGTGCACGGCACCACTGCAAGTAGTTGCTGCAGAACAGCTTACTTGCACAACGAACGACGAAGCTTACAACATCCTGCTCAACCCGTTCGGGCTGGAATATCGGCCCGAGCGTTGGCATGATGTCTTAGCCGGCAATTTCACGCAAACCAACGATCAGCGGAATTTCTACTACCGCTGCCGGTATCAAGCCCAGAAGGTGCGATTCTACCGGTCGTACCTGCGGCGGCTGGATCGACACGTGCCCGAGGCCGCCGACTATCAAATCTACCTTTACCATTTGCACGATCTGCTGGGGAACTACCTTTTTTACGGCTTTCGGCCGCACAAGCCCCGGCAGTACTACCTGATCGAGGACGGCATCCTCAACTATTACGACTACGACCGGTCGCGGGACCGCTCGGTCAGCCGCAAGCTGCTTGGCAAGAAGTGGTTCTACGGCTTGTTCGGCGTGCCGTTCACTCCCTACAAGGGGTATATGACCGGCATCGAGCGCGACGAGGTCGTCTGCCAGTATGTCCGGGCCCCGTCGCTGGCGGTATTCCCCCACAAGTCCAAGCCCCTGGCGGTGGACCGCTTCGGGTACGAACCGATC
>JAJUHR010000450.1 GCA_029267795.1 Planctomycetota bacterium | reverse complement strand
CGCTCCCAGGCGACGGCAAACCAAAACGGGGCGCCGAATGGGAACTCGTGGAGAAGCTTTACGCGGCCCAGCGTGACAAGCTGGCCGGAACCACACTGGCAAGCGTCCTCGGGCACGCGTGACACGCACGGAGCGGGCTGGCAACCCGGCTGCGCTCGTGGTCGCTCCAACAGAACGGCGCCTGGGCGGTCCGTGCCGGCTCGCAAACACCCCTGTGGCCCGCCGCGGGGGGCTCGAGGGTGCAGCGGGCAGAGGGGGCTGTGGGATCGCTAGATCGGTCGGAAGGGTTCACGTACAATCCCATTGGATGGACCGAGACGCTCATAAGTTCGATCGGAGCATGACTCTCCGATACCGCTGAAGCAAACGAGAGAGCATATGAGTTGGATCGAAAACCGGTTTGAAGAAGGCCTGATCGTCACCCAGCTGGACTGGGCGATCAACTGGGCCCGCAAGAGCAGCCTGTGGCCGATGACCTTCGGGCTGGCGTGCTGCGCGATCGAGATGATGGCGTTCGGAGCGTCGCGGTTCGACGTGGACCGCTTCGGAGCAGGGGCGTTCCGGGCCACGCCGCGGCAAGCGGACCTGATGATCGTCGCCGGCACAGTCACCTACAAGATGGCCAGCCGAGTGCGCCGGCTGTACAACCAGATGCCGGACCCGAAATACGTGATCGCGATGGGCGCGTGCACGGTCGGTGGCGGGCCGTATTTCAAGTACGGGTACCACGTCGTCAAGGGCGTGGACCTCGTGGTCCCCGTGGACGTTTATGTCCCCGGGTGTCCGCCGCGACCGGAGGCGCTGATCGAGGGCCTAATGCGCCTGCAGGACAAGATCACAGCCCAGACGATCGCCCTGCCGAAGGGCTCCAAGCGTGCAGCACGGGAATATCAAATCCCTACGCCCACGCCGGCCACGGTGTAATTTCCGCGATATCTCCTTTCCTTCCTCGCTTTCCCCCGCTGGCAACGGCCAACACACTGAGGCCCCGTTCCCCGCTTCAGCCAGCCGCATAGAGAACCGGGGCGTTTTTCGTTCGGGTGCAGAGCGATTGGGCTCGGGTGGCTGTGGTGGAGCGAAGCGACACCACGGCAAAACCGGGGCATGGCTACACTCGGCCCCAACTACCCTCATTTCAAACCCGCACACCGAACCGAAAAGCACCTTAACCCAACGACCCCTGCCCCGGTAAGATCAATAAAATTGGGCTATGCTCCATCGCGCCCTTACCGCTGCGCGAGGCCCGGTCGTCGTGAGCGAAAAGACTCTTAGGGCCCTGCTGGCGATCCGTAAAGAGAAGCTCTTGCCGCAACTCTTCGGCTCGGTCACCATCGCCAAGTCCAATTTCGACCCCTTCGCCGACGGATTCCCCAACCGCCAACCACCGCCCTGGCTCCACGTTGAACCCGATCGCCCCGACCAGCCCCTGCCCCCGCGCGTCGCCACAGCCAACCCCTCCGAGGCCGCCACGCTGCGGCTGGCGCTGGCGCTTCCCGCCTCGCAAGTCCTGATCGACGGTCCGATCAAGGAACGGGTTAAGCTCAGCTTCATCAAGGCTGAAGGGACCCTCTCCCTGCTCGTTACCGCTCATCGCAGGGGGCTGCTGACCGCCGTACAGCCGATGGTCAAAGCCCTGCAAACCCTCGGCCACGGCGACGTCCT
>JAJUHR010000343.1 GCA_029267795.1 Planctomycetota bacterium | reverse complement strand
TCTTCGAGCAGAGCCGGCCGCGTTTCCATGACGTGCTGGTGCACCTGCGACCAGCGGACCTTCTCCGCAACGACCACGGACAGGTCTCGCTCGATGCCGGGGAAACGCGGCAGCTGGCGCGCATTGCGCCTGGGCGGGTAGCCAGCCAGCAGCGCGTCCAGATCGAGCTCTGCGGCCACGGCCCGAGTTTGCAGGTCGAACAGCCGTTGGATCGCGGCGGCAACCAGGCCCATGTGACCGAGGGGAATGTCGCCCAAACGGATCAGCGCAGCGGGGGCATAGATGGATCGGTCTTCCGGCGTAAACTCGGCAGCCTGTTCACCCCGCAGCTGGACGAGCAGCTGCTCGATCGTGCCGCGGATTTGACGCAGGGCCACGCCGGGCTCGGGCGCGTCGGCGATCAGGCCCAGGCGGTTCCGCTCGACGATGTCGGTCCCGTGGCGGGTCCACGTCGCGGCGCACTCGAACAGCCGGACGCCGTCATTGCCCACGTCCTGGTTGGACTTGCGGCAGGCCAGCAGGCTCGGCAGCAGCGACGGGCGGAGCATGGGCTCGCTCTTGCGGCGTTCGTCTTCGATCATCAGCGGCTGGTGGTCGGGGGGGACGAACAGCCGGCCGTGCTCGGGCCGGGTGAAGCTAAACGTGATCGTCTCGTAGTAGCCATGGGCGGCGAGCACGCGGGAGAGCACTTGACGCCCGGCTATGGAGGTCTGCACCGGACGAGCGACGACCTCGATCTTAGGCTCGACGGGGATGGCCTCGTACCCACGCAGGCGGGCGACCTCTTCGATCAGGTCCACCTCACGGGACAGGTCCAGCCGATACGTGGGGATGGTACAAGTCACCCGCGTGCCGTCGGGGTCCCACCGGGGGTCCAGGCCGAGCCTTCCCAGCGGCTCGGCGATCTGGTCGCGGGTGAGGTGCACGCCCAGCAGTTCGTTGCAGCGGGGCAGCCGCAGAACCACGGTCTGCGGGCTGGGGGGAGCGACGCCTTCACGGATCACGCCCTCGGCGGGAATACCGCCGGCCAAGTCGCGGATCATGCCAGCGGCGCGCTGGCTGGCGAAATCCACGCCTGAAGGGTCCACGCCCCGTTCGAACCGGTAGCTCGAATCGCTGGACAGCTTCAGAGCGCGACTGGTGCGGCGGACCGACAGCGGATCGAACCGGGCCGACTCGAGCAGCACGTTCGTGGTGGCCGGGGCGATCTCGCTGTCTCGCCCCCCCATCACGCCGGCAACCGCAACGGGCTTTTCCGCGTCGGCGATAACGAGCATGTCCTTCCGCAGGCGGTGAGAAGACCCATCGATCGCAACGAACAGCTCACCATCGGCAGCGGTGCGCACCACGACCCGCCGGCCGGCAAGCCGATCCAGGTCGAACGCGTGCAACGGCTGACCGAGCTCAAGCATGACATAATTAGTCACATCCACCACGTTGTTGACGCTGCGGACACCCACCGCAGCCAGACGCTCCACCAGCCACGCGGGGCTCGGGCCAACCTTGACCCCAATGACCACCCTGGCCGTATACACCGGGCACAGCGACCGATCCTGGTTCGTCACACGAACAAACGAAGAGGAGGTAGGCAAATCAAGGTTGTGGTTCGCGCCCTCCGCCACTAACTTGGGCGGGGTCAACCTGCGGCCGGACCCGGCTGCCACCTCACGGGCCAAACCCACATGGCCCAGGCAGTCGCTGCGGTTGCTGGTGACCTCCACGTCGAACACCACGTCCCCGGTGGTGCCCGGGGCAACTTCGCACGAGGCGATCGGCAGCCCCTGCTGGGTCAGCAGCGTCTCGACCTCGTGGGCCTCAGCCGGCGGTGCGAGGTAGCTATTGAGCCAATGCAAGCTGATCTTCATCGCGCAGCGGCTCCCCAAGTCTGTAAAACGAGCACTGTACCGCGGGTAGATCGAGCCGAAAAGTAAGCAGCAACCTCTCGTGATACCCCCTGGACGACTTGGGGTGGCGTATCGAGATCAAGTGCTGCTGCAGGGGTGGGTTAAAACAAACAGATGGCCACGCCATTAAGAACAATTTGTCGGAACGCCTTAGGTTTGATATGATTATGTGTTTCGATTTTATTTAGAGGTCGATGCTGACATGATCGAAGCGTTGAAAGACGACAAGACGATCCACAAGGTGGGCGGCCGGTTCAAGTTCACATCGTTGGTTCAGCACCGTGTGCGTGAGCTGATGGAGGGGGCTCGGCCGCTGGTGGAACGCAACGGCCGCAGCGACCTGGAAGTGGCGGTGCAGGAGATCGTCGAAGACAAGATCTCGTTCGAGTTGCCTCCGCCGGAAGAGCCGAAGCGGGTCGAACAGGAGTAAGACCTCCCCGGCGGGCTGCACGATTTTTCACGTGGCAGGCATGGCCCTACCCGCGGACAACCCGTCGGCTCGCGCTGGGCGCGGCCACCGCAGCGCAGGGGGCGAGAGCGGCCCCGGGGGTGCGGATGCGGCTTGGTACGCTCGGAAGGTGGCCGTTGCCGTCACGGGTGGGATCGCGTGTTACAAAGTGGCGGCGCTCGTCAGCCGGCTGTCGCAGGCGGGGGCGACGGTGCGGGTGCTGATGACGGAGGCAGCCACGCG
>JAJUHR010000441.1 GCA_029267795.1 Planctomycetota bacterium | reverse complement strand
GCTCGGTTCGGCACAGGCCGATGCCCTCGGCCCCGAACTCCCGGGCCCGCAGCGCATCGCCCGGCGTGTCGGAGTTGGTCCGGACCTTCAGCGTCCGGTGCTTGTCCGCCCAGCGCATCACCGTCGCGAAGTCGCCCGAGAGCTTGGGCACCTGTGTCGCCACTTCTCCGAGCATCACCTCCCCGGTCGAGCCGTCAATCGACAGCGTGTCCCGATGCGTGTACGTCTTACCCTTGACGGTGATCTTGCGGGCTTTCTCGTCGATGTGGATCTCCCCCGCCCCCGCGACGCAGCATCGCCCCCACCCACGGGCCACCACCGCCGCGTGGCTGGTCATCCCGCCCGTGCTGGTCAGGATCCCCGCCGCCGAGTGCATCCCGTCGATGTCCTCCGGGTTGGTTTCCTTGCGGACCAACAGCACCCGCTCGCCGGATTGCGTGCGCTCCACGGCCTCGCGCGCCGTAAACGCCAGCTTGCCCACGGCCCCCCCGGGCGACGCCGGCAGCCCCACCGTCAGCAGCGTCGCCTTCTTCTTGCCCTCGGGGCTGAAGCTCGGCAGCAACAGCTGGGTCAGGTCCGCCGCGGGGATCCGCTTCACCGCCGTCTTCTCGTCGATCAGCTTCTGCTTGACCATGTCGCACGCGATCCGCACCGCGGCCGCCCCCGTGCGCTTGCCCGTGCGGGTCTGCAACATGAACAGCTTGTTTCTCTCGATGGTGAACTCGATGTCCTGCATCTCGCGGTAGTGGTTCTCGAGCGTCTTCTTGATCTCCAGCAATTGCTGGTACACGCTCTTGTTCCACGTGGGCATCTGGTCGATCGACAGCGGCGTGCGGATGCCCGCGACCACGTCCTCACCCTGTGCATTGATCAGGAACTCGCCGTAGAACTTGTCCTCGCCCGTGGAGGGGTTGCGCGTGAACGCCACGCCGGTGCCCGAATCGTCCCCCATGTTCCCGAAGACCATCGACTGCACGTTCACGGCCGTGCCCAGCAGCCCGGTGATGTTTTCCACCTGCCGGTACTTGACCGCGCGCGGCTGCATCCAGCTCTTGAACACCGCCTCGATCGCCAGTTCCAGCTGCCGCATCGGGTCCTGCGGGAAATCCTCGCCGACGTGGTGCGAATACACCTTCTTGTACGCGTCGCACAGCTCGATCATGCCCTTGGTCGGCACCTCGGTGTCGTGCGTCGCTCCGTACTTGACCTTGATCTTGCCGAACGCAGCCTCGAAGTGCTCGTGGTCGACGCCCACGACCACGTCGCCGAACATGTTGATCAGCCGCCGGTACGAGTCGTACGCGAACCGCTCGTTACGCGTCGCGTTGGCGACGCCGATCACCGACCGGTCGTTGAGCCCCAGGTTCAGGATCGTGTTCATCATCCCCGGCATCGACACCGCCGCCCCGGACCGCACCGACACCAGCAGCGGGTTGTCCAGGTCTCCGAACCGCTTGCCCAGCTCCCTCTCCAGCGTCGCCACCGCCTTGGCCACTTGGTCCATCAGGCCGGCAGGCAGCTTTCGGCCAGCCTTGTAGTACTGGTCGCACACCTCGGTCGTGATGGTGAACCCTGGGGGCACTGGCAGGCCGATGCTGGTCATCTCCGCCAGGTTGGCGCCCTTGCCGCCGAGCAGCGCTTTCATGGACCCGGAGCCGTCGGTTCGGGTCTTACCAAAGTAGTAGATCCACTTGCTGCGGCCGCTGACCGGCTTGCCTT
>JAJUHR010000164.1 GCA_029267795.1 Planctomycetota bacterium | reverse complement strand
CGGCACGTTTACGCTCGGTGATGTCCTCGATGACCGAGACGAAATACTTCGGGTTCCCCTGCTCGTCGCGGACCACCGACGCGGTCAGGTTAGTCCATACCGGGTGCCCCTGCTTGTGGAGGTACCGCTTCTCCAGTGAATAGCTGGTGATCTGACCCTGCAGGGCCTTGCGGAGCAGGTCCAGGTTGGGGGCTAGGTCCTCGGGGTAGGTGATCTCCGAGAAGGTCATCTGGTACAGCTCATCGGGGCTGTAGCCGACGATCTGACAGAACTTGGGGTTGACCCGCAGGAAGCGTGTATTGCAGTCCACGTGGGCGATGCCGACCGCTGCGTGCTCGATGATGGTGCGCAGGAGCTCCTCGCTTTCGCGCAGGGCTTCCTGGGTCTGCTTGCGGTCGGTGACGTCGCTGAACGAGCCGGCCATCCGCACTGGCAGGCCCCGTTCGTCCCATATGGCCTGACCCCGCGCCGCGTACCAGCGGCACTCCCCCTGCCGGGTGAACATCCGGTACTCGACGTCGTAGGGGACCCGGTGTTCCAGGTGAGCCCGCAGGGCCTCGAACACCCGGTCGCGATCCTCGGGGTGCAGCAAGCGGGACCAGCTGCCGAGCACGTTCGAGAACTCGTGCTCCCGGAAACCCAGCAACTCCTTGAATCGAGGGGAGTAGTAGATCGGGTTGTCCGGGTGGAAGGGGTTTTCCGTGACCACCGAGGCGTCCCACAGCCCCTCGCGCGAGCCGCGCACGGCCAGGTCGAACCGCTCCACGCTTTGGTGCAACGCCGCATCCGCCTGCCGACGCTCGGTGATGTCCATCGTGACGCCGACCATCCGGAGCGGCGTGCCGTTCTCGTTGCGGTATACCCGACCCCGCGCTTCCATCCAACGGACGGTGCCATCGGGCCATACGATGCGGAATTCCGGGCGGTAGTCTGCGCCCCGCTCCAAGGCGTCTCGGATGGCCCGGTCCACCGCCGCCCGGTCGTCCGGGTGCACGCTTTCGAGGAAGTGGGCGTAGTTGGCGTGGGTCGCCCCGCGGGGCATGCCCCACATCGGCCCCAGCTCTTGGGAGTATCGCACCGTGTCGGTGGAGACCTCCCAGGTCCAGATCCCGATGCCCGAGATTTCCGCGGCCAAGCTCAACCACTCGTCTCGCTCCCGGAGGTCTTGTTCTGCCCGCTTGCGGCCGCTGATGTCGCGGACGAAGGCGCTGAAAAACAGGCGGTCGCCGGTGTGGGCCTGGGTGATCGTCAACTCCACGGGGAACTCGCTGCCGTCTCGGCGCAGCGCCTCGGTCTCCACGCGGCGGTTCAGGTACGCCCCCGTGCCGGTCTGCAAGCAGGCCGCCAGCCCGCGGCGGTGCTGCTCGTGATATCGGGCGGGGACGATCGTGCTCGCCAGGTCGCGGCCCAACACTTCCTGCGCGGTCCAGCCGAAGATCTGCTCAGCCCGGTGGTTCCACCCACGTATCCTGCCCTTGGCATCCATGACGACGACCGCGTCCATGGCTGCGTCCACGATGGCGCGGTAGCGCTCCTTGCTCTCCAGCAGGGCGTGGGCGACCCGTCTGTGCTCCGTGATGTCCTCGCAGACGATGAACACGACCATGTGGCCGTCGCCGCTGGAGACGGCGCGGCCGGTCTCACGGACCCACAGCATGCTGCCGTCCTTACGGACCTTGCGGAACTCCCACGTGCCGACGGTTTCCGGGTGTTCCACGCAGTGGCGCAAGTGCTTCAGGAATGCCCCGCGGTCGGGTTCGTAGACCACGCCGAGCACCGACTGCCCCAGCAGCTCCTGTGGGTGGTAGCCCAGCTGCTGGGCGCCGAAGTGGTTGACCGAGACCACTACGCCATCGCTGCGGACGGTAAAGAACATCGAGGGGTTGTTGTCGAACAGGTCGCGGTATCGTCTCTCGCTGCGGTGCAGGTCCGCCTCGATCTGTTGGCGCTGCAGCTGGCGGTTGTAACTCCTGCGGCGCAGGCCATAGACCACGGCCCCGCACGCAGCGCTGATCAGGAGGGTGGTCAGCCCTCCCCACATTGCCGCGGTGGATACAAACGCCATGTTCGCCCGGTAGGCTTCGGCGCTCATATCGACCCCCAGCACGCCCACCTGCGTGCCGGCGGAGTCGTACAGCGGTGCGTAGCCGCTCAGGAACGTCCCCCACTTGTCCGAATAAAGTTGGCGCGTGGTCAGCGAACGCCCCTGGCGCAGAGCCACGAGCATCTCTGGGTCGGGGCTGTCGTAGGCCTCCATGATGTAGGCGTGGTCGTCTACCCCGTCGCCGTCGGCGTCCCCGGGGGGCGAGGAATCCAGCACGAAGTGGACCCGATCGCCGACCAGCACCACCGTGTAGATGAATTTCAGGTCGTCCCAAGCGTGCAACACGCTGCGGAGGTGGGCCACCTGGTGTTGGTACTGGGGGCTACTTTCTTGATCAGGTGAGGTGAAGGTGCGGTGCAGGTCTCCGTCGACGAACGAGGCGGCCAGCTGGGCCAATCGGAGAAGGTCTTCCCTCAACAGCTGCAAGTACGAGTGGCTGGAGGAGTAATAATAAGTAGCGATGCCTGACAGGCCCGTCGTGAAGACGAGCAGCCCCGCCACCATCGCGTCGCGCAAAGGGTGCACGCGCACGTTCAAAGAGGGTGAACTTCGACTCGAAGACGGGCCGGGGGTGCGCTGAATCGCCGTCACTCGTGTGTCCTCACCAAACTGCACACAGCCGACCCGTGAAGCCCGCCTGCGCCCCCCAATTCAAGTCAGACCCGGGTCCCTAACTTAATTGGCCAGAGGTTAGTATAGCCCTGCCCCTTCCCAACTCAGAGGCGATTTTTTGCAAAAAGCATCCGATCGATCTATTCGGGTTTCCATGCCCGTCGCAGCCATAGGGCATTAAGTACTACGCTGACAGAGCTTAGCGACATTGCCGCGGCGGCGAGCATGGGGTGCAGCAGCCCCAGGGCAGCCGCCGGGATCAGCAGCACGTTGTAGCTGAACGCCCAGAACAGGCCCAGGTGGATGCGGCGGAGCGTGGCGCGGCTGAGCGTGATCGACCGGACCAGGGCCGGCAAATCGCCACCGACGAGCACGATATGTCCGGCTTCGGAGGCGATGTCGGCTGCCCCCCCACCAACGGCGATCCCTACATCGGCCGTGGCCAGGGCCGGAGCGTCGTTGACGCCGTCGCCCACCATCGCGACGACCCCGCCGCTCGCCTGCAACTGACGGACCTTCAGTTGCTTGTCGGCGGGTTGCACCTCGGCCCAAACCTCATCGACCCCGAGGCGCTCGGCGGCGGCCTCGGCGGCACGACGGGTATCGCCGGTCATCAACACCACCCGCAACCCCAACTCTTTGAGCCGGCGCACCGCGTCTTGCGCGTGGGGCTTGAATCGCTCGTCGAACCCGATCCAGCCGACGATCTGCCCATCGACCGCGACCCACACCGCGGTCTTTGCTGCGTCTTCGGCCTGCGTCCAGTGGGCCTTCTGCCCGTCAAGCCCTCGGACCCCTAACTGGCGTAAGGCTAGGGCGCGTCCGACGACGATCGGTTGGCCGGCGACCATCCCGGTCACGCCCGCCCCCGTGATCGCCTTGAACTGCGCCACCGCAGAAGGTTTGACGCCCTGAGTCGCGGCGTAGTCCACAATCGCCCGGCCCAACGGGTGTTCGCTGTATTGCTCGATGGAGGCGGCCCGTTCCAACACCGCTCGCTCGTCGAAGGCGGGGTCGATGGATTTCACCGCGGTGACACAGGCGCGGTTTTCGGTGAGGGTGCCGGTTTTGTCCAGGACCGCGTGGGTGAGCAGCCCGGCCCGCTCGAAGGCCGCGGCGTCCTTGATCAGCACGCCGTGCCGAGCCCCCAGGCCCGTGCCGACGAGGATCGCGGTGGGCGTGGCCAGCCCCAGGGCGCAGGGGCAGGCGACGACGAGCACCGCCACCGCACCGTGAAGCCCCGTGACCCACCGCCCGGCGAGCAGACCCCAGCCCAGCAAGGCCGCCACCGCGACGACCGCCACCGCGGGGACGAACACCGCGGACACCCGGTCCACGACGCGCTGGATGTCGGCTTTCGAGGCCTGGGCACGGTGGACCAGCTCGATCATCTGGGCCAGCAGGGTCGCCCGACCGGTGCGGGTGGCGCGGAACCGAAACGCCCCGGTTTGGTTGAGCGTGCCGCCGATGACCGCCTCGCCAGGGCCGACCTCGATAGGCAACGACTCGCCCGTGACCAGTGAGCGGTCGATCGCCGACTCGCCCTCGATGACGACCCCGTCCACGGGCACGCGCTGCCCCGGCCGGACCAGGACCACATCGTCCACCGCGACGCGGTCCACCGGGATCGTCTCTTCTCCCCTGCTGCGGATCACCGTCGCCTGGGGAGGCTGCAGCTGCATCAAGCCGGTGATCGCCGAGGCGGCGCTGGCCCTGGCGCGGGACTCCAGCCGCCGCCCGAACCCCACCAGCACGAGGACGACGGCTGCGGTGTCGAAGTAGACCTCGTGGCTGCTGCCGTGGAGCGTGGCGGCAACGCTGTACAGGTAAGCGACGGTGGTGCCCAGGGCGACCAGGGTGTCCATGTCGGCCCTGCCATGACGCAGGGCTTTCCACGCCCCGCGGTAGAAAGGTCGGCCCACGGCGACCTGGACCGGTGTCGCCAAAACGAGCTGGACCCACGCCGAGGCTGGCGAGGCCCAGAACATGCTCAGGATCAGCACCGCGGCGGCGAGCAGCGCTGTGATCAGGTCCCCAGCCGACAGGCGACCGCTTGCGTCCGCCCCCGGGGCTTCGGATGGATAACGCTCGTGGGAAGCGGGCGCCTCCCGCGGTTGAGCGTCGAACCCCGCCCGGCGGACCGCCTCGACCAGGGTATCGAGGTCAGCGACGCGATCGTCGTACGTCACCGTGGCCTGTCCGGTGGTCAGGTTGGCCGAAGCGCTGGCGACGCCGCCGACGGTCAGCAGGCT
>JAJUHR010000105.1 GCA_029267795.1 Planctomycetota bacterium | reverse complement strand
GATCGATGCGGGTGCCGCGGGATGGGGGCCGGATCAGCCGGCACGATGTGGTGCTGGCGCCGGACGCGGGGGTGATCTTGCCGCTGCTGGACGATCGGACGGTGATCCTGATCCGCAACGAACGGGTGGCGGTAGGCCAAACGTTGTGGGAGCTACCGGCGGGGACGTTCGAGCCGGGCGAGGACCCGCTGGTGTGCGCGGCGCGGGAGTTGATCGAAGAGACGGGGTACCGGGCCGGCCGGCTGGGGCCCCTGATGGAGTTGTACCCCAGCCCGGGGATCTGCACGGAACAGATGCACGTGTTCGTGGCGCGGGACTTGGAGCACGTGGGCCAAGACCTGGACGAGGACGAGCAGATCGCGGTGGAAGTGGTCGGGCTGGACCGGTCGATCCAGATGGTGCGTGACCACACGATCCGCGACGGGAAGACGATTGCCACCCTACTGTATTATCGAGCCTTCATAGAGACGGGACGCTGATGGCCTGGCAGGACCGACCGTATTACCGCGAGGATACCCGCTCCGAAAGCTGGGGGTCGGGGTTTGGGGCGCGCTTCGGGGGTGCGTCGGTGGTGATCTGGCTGCTAGGGATCAACGCGGCGGCGTTCCTGCTCAACGCGGTGCTGGTGGGCAGCCAGCGTGGCCAGTGGCTGGCGCCCGGGCCGACGTTCGGGTTCGATAGCAGCGGGTGGGGGGTGTTCCGGCTGGACCGGGCGGTGTGGGGTTTGCAGCTGTGGCGCTGGGTGACGTACCAGTTCCTCCACCACGACTTTTTCCATCAGTTGTTCAACATGTTCGGCCTGTATTTTTTTGGGCCGATCATGGAGCGGTGGTGGGGCAGCCGTCGGTTCCTGGCGTTCTACCTGCTGTGCGGGATCGGGGCGGCGGGTTTGTATTCGTTGTTCGCGTTGGTGCCACGGGTGCTGGGGGTGGACGCGAGCACGTCGCTGGTGGGTGCGTCGGGGAGCATCTTTGGGATTTTGGTGGGGTGCGCGATCCTGTACCCGCGTCAACGGGTCATGCTGATTTTCCCGCCGGTGCCGATGACGATGCGGACGCTGGCGTTGCTGTTCCTTGGGATTGCGCTGGTTTCGCTGATGGCGGGGTCCGCCAATGCGGGCGGAGAGGCGGCGCATCTGGGAGGGGCGGCGGTGGGGTGGCTGCTGGTGCGGCGGCCTGGGCTATTGAACTTTACCGGGTGGTTCAGCAGGGGGCGGTTGGGTCAGAAACTCCAAAGGACGAGACGACAGAGGCAACGGCGGCGCGAGGACGCGGAGCGGGCCGAGGTGGACCGCATCCTGGACAGGGTCCGCGACGAGGGTTTGGGGAGCTTGACCCACCGCGAGAAGAAGACCCTGCAGCGCGCCACGGAGCGGCGGCGCCGCGTGGGGTGAGGGCCCGGCCAGGGTCGTGAGGCGGCGTGCGCCTTTCGGTCCAGCTGCGGCGCAGGGGCCGCGTGCCCGGTTTATGATGGGTGCATGTCTGCGCTGCGATTCGAGGTTTTGGCTCGAAGTGGAACGTGTGAGGCGCGGGTCGGGCGAGTGACGACGCTGCACGGCAGTTTCGACACGCCCGCGTTCATGCCTGTAGGTACGGCCGGGTCAGTCAAGGGGCTGTTGCCCGAGCAGGTCGCACAAACGGGGAGCCAGATCATCCTGGCGAACACGTACCACCTGATGCTGCGGCCGGGGGCCCAGCTGGTGGCGCAGATGGGCGGGCTTCACGGGTGGATGCGGTGGGACCGGCCGATCCTGACCGACTCCGGGGGGTATCAGGTGTTCAGCCTGGCGCAGATCCGCAGGCTGCACGACGAGGGCGTCGAGTTCAAGAGCCACATCGACGGCGCCACGATCGGACTGACGCCGGAGGCGGCGATCCAGGTGCAGAATCAACTGGGGGCGGACATCATCATGCCCCTGGACGATTGCCCCCCTGCCGCGGCTGAGGGGTTGGGAGGCGGGGCGGCGGGAAGCGAGCCCCGGATCGAAGAAACAGTTGTATCCGAGGCGGTTTACCCGCGGCTGCAGCAGGCCTGCGAGCGGACGGTCCGGTGGCTGGGTCGATGTGTAAGGGCGCATGAGCGGCGGCGGGACCAAGCTTTGTTTGGGATCGTCCAAGGGGGCATCGACCTAAGGCTGCGAAGCTGGTGTGTGCAGCGTGTGATCGAATATGACTTGCCGGGGTATGCGATCGGCGGCGTGGCGGTGGGTGAAGGCTTCGACCAGGTACGTAGCGTGGTGGAGCACACCGCCCCCCTGCTGCCGGCGGATCGGCCGCGGTATCTGATGGGCGTCGGCTACGAGCGGGACCTGCTGGTGGCGGTGCGGGCGGGGGTGGATATGTTCGACTGCGTGCTGCCGACGCGGAACGGCCGCAACGCGCTGGCGTTCACATCGGGGGGTCCGATCCGGCTTCGCAACGCACGGTACGCCGACGACGCGCGGGTGATCGAGCCGGGGTGCGATTGCGTGGCGTGCGGGTCGGTCGGCGGTCGGGCAGGGTTTAGCCGCGGCTACCTGCGGCACCTGTTCATGGCGGGGGAGATGCTCGGGCCGGTGCTGGTCAGCGCCCATAACATCCGCCATTTTCAGAGGTACATGCTGGACATCCGGCGGGCGATCATCGAGAATGATTGGTCTTTGATTGAACGGAATTGGCCGGTGGTCCGATCGTGGCTGGAGGGCTCGGGCGCTTCGGTGCGCCGCCGCTGCTGAAAAGGGAAAGCGACCGGCCCCTCCCCCCGGGCAACCCATGGGCGGTGAACGCCGCCCCCCTACCGGAAGGAACTGCCATGTTTAGCGATCTGACGTTGACGCTCGCCCAGGTGGACGCGCCCCCGAATCCTCCGCCGGCGCCCGCTGAGCCGGCCCCGACCGACGCGGTGGAGCAGCAGCCGGGCAGCCCCCCCCCGGCTGGAGAGGAGGGGTCGCCCCCTCCGCGGACGGGCGTCGAGCCGTTCTTCATCATCGTGCTGGGCGTGCTGGTGGCGATGATCATCTTCTCCATGAGCAGCCAGCGCAAGGAGAAAAAGAGGCGGGCGGCGATGCTCGATACGATGAAGAAGGGAGACAAGGTGCAGACGGTCGGGGGCATCCTGGGGACGGTGGCCGAGGTGCGCGACGACGAAGTGGTGGTCAAGGTGGACGAGAACACCAATACGAAGATCAAGCTCGCCAAGAATGCGATCCAATCCGTGACGCCGGGGAGCGAATGACGGCTGCCCTCGAGCTGCGCCCGGCGTCTGTCCCAATGAAAGCCACGGTCTAAACGATGCCCAAGATACCCCTTTGGAAACCGCTGCTGATCGTCGTGGTTCTGGCTGTGTGCGGCCTGAGCATCTATCCCCCCAGCCAGCGGCTGAAGCTGGGGCTGGACTTGGCGGGCGGGACGATCCTGGTGTACCAGGTGGACGTGCCCGCGGATCAGGACGCCCCGGCGGTGCTCGAGCAGACCATGGCGTCGCTGAAGAAGCGGGTGGACCCCAACGGCGTGCGGAACCTGGTCTGGCGGCAGCAGGCGGGCAACCGGATCGAGATCCAGATGCCCCTGGCGCCCGCAGAGACGGGCAAACGCCGCGCAGAGTACCTGGCGCTGCGCGACGCGCTGCTGAAGTCGAACATCAAGAAGAGCGACCTGGACAGTGCGATGCGGGCCGAAGCGGACGACCGCCCGGAGGCGCTGGACCGCTTGGCCGGGGGCAACACGAGGCTGCGCGGGCTGCTGGACGCGATGGCGCAGGCGTACGACGCGGCGGCTGCGGCGCGCGGGCCATACGAGCAGGCCCAGAGGCAGAAGCAGGCCGCGGAAGCGGCGTTGCGGGACCTGCCAGCCGATGCCTCAGTGCAGGAGCGGGGTCCGCTGGAGGAGCGGCTGAAGTCCCTCGAAGCGGAGCTGATCGCCAAGACGCGGTTGTACGTCGACGCGCGCAAGGCGCTGGAGGCGGCGGAGGGGCGGGTGCTGGCGAGCAACATCGACGCGACGGTTCTCGAGAACATCCTGAATCTACCGGATCAGCCGGTCAAAAACGCGGCAGGGAACCAGGCCGGGGGGCCCCCGCTGACCGAACGGCAGGCGGGGCTGAACAAGTTGATCGAGCAGCACCCGGACCGGGCGGAGCAGCTGCAAGCGGTGGCGAAAGCCAAAGCGGCATATGACCAGGTGCGCGGACCGCTGGACGACCCGAACGACCTGATCGCGTTGCTGCGGGGGTCCGGCGTGCTGGAGTTCCGCATCGCGGCCACGGGGGGAGCGCTGCCGGACGAGGCGGATTACCGCGAGCAGTTGCGTGAGCGGGGCCCCAAGGCCGGGCAGAGCAAGCCCTTCCGCTGGTTTGTGATCGACGACATCAAGAGCTTCGCCGAGAAGTCCCGGGATCGTGAGGCCCTGGAAGCCGCCCCGGAAGGATACTTCGCGCAGCGCGGGCTGATCGGTCAGGCACACGGCGGGGAGTACTACGTGCTGCTGGCGAACACGCCGGGGCTAAGCCTGACGCAGGGGCAGGAGGGCTGGCGGCTGAGCAACGCGTTCGCGGCGGCCGACGCGAACGGCTTCGCGGCGGTGGGGTTCGAGCTGAACCGCATCGGCGGGCAGCTGATGGGCGAGCTGACGGGCAACAACATCGGCCAGCCGATGGCGATCGTGCTGGACGGGCGGGTGATCTCCACCCCCTCGATCCGCGACCGGATCCAGGACCATGGGATCATCACCGGGGGCAGCAGCGGCTTCAGCCAGGAGGAGCAGAGCTACCTGATCCGCACGCTCAACGCCGGTTCGCTGCAGGGCCGGCTGAGCGAGAACCCGATTTACATCAAGAAGTTCGGCCCGCAACTGGGGCAGGACAACCTGCATCACGGTCTGGCGGCGGCGGTGTGGTCGCTGGTCGTCGTGTCGGGGTTCATGGCGGTGTACTACCTCTTCGGGGGCGTGGTGGCGGACTTCGCCCTGGCGGCCAACATGGTGTTGATCCTGGGCGCGATGGCGATGTTCGACGCCACGTTCACCCTCCCCGGCATCGCGGGCGTGGTGCTGACAATCGGCATGGCGGTGGACGCGAACGTGCTGATCTTCGAGCGCATCCGCGAGGAGTTGGAGCGGAAGGCGGAAGTCGCCACCGCGGTCCGCCTGGGCTACGAGAAGGCCCTGTCGTCGATCCTGGACTCGAACATCACCACGCTGATCACGTGCGTGATCCTGAACTACACGGCCACGGCGGACATCAAGGGCTTCGCGATCACGCTGATGATCGGTCTGACGGCGTCGATGTTCACGGCGGTGTTCTGCACGCGGGTGATCTTCGAGATTTACCTGCGTTTCGTGCCCGCCAAGACGCTGCACATGCTGCCGACGCTGGTCCCGTCGATCCGGCGGTGGTTGCAGCCGAACGTGGACTGGATCCGGTGGTTCCCGCGGTTCCTGGTGGCCAGCGGCGTGGTAATCGCGATCGGGCTGGCGGTGCTGTTCATGCGCGGCGGGGAGATGCTGGACATCGAGTTCCGCGGGGGGACGCAGGTCAGTTTCGCGCTGGCGGAAGGCACCACGCTGAGCCTGGACCAGGTCCGGCAGCGGCTGAGCCAGGCGGCGGAGCAGGCCGGGCTACCCCAGCTTCGCGGCGACCGGGCGACGGTCATCACGGTCGGGCAGACCGAAGGGTTGCAGGCCCGTGAATTCAGCATTGCCACGCTGGAGACCGATGCCGCGGCGGTGAGCGGTGCGATCAAGAGGGCGTTCGCCGATGTGCTGGACGTGCAGCGTCCGATCGCGTTCGCGGGGATGGGGGCCGCCGAAGAGACGCCGGAGCTGAGGGACTCGCCGGTGTACCCGATCAACCAGAGCAATCTGGGAGAGAGCATCAACCGGCCCGATGTCCGCGTGGACGTGAGCGACTACGTGGGGGGCGTAGCGGTGGTGTTGGAGGAGATGGACCCGGCGCCCACCGTCGAGGAGCTGACCCAGCGGATCGAGCGGACGCGCCTGCAGCCGGAATACGAGGCGCAGGGGTACCGCCCGTTCGCGGTGATTGGGTTGGAGCTAGCCCCCGGAACCCCAGGAACCGGCGGGGGCGGCGCCCCGCGATACCGCTCCGCGGTGGTGGTGGCGAGCGAGGCGGGCACCAGCTATCTGGAGACCCCCGACACGTTCAACGACAAGGGCGGCCTGGCGGAGACCGAGTGGCGGCTGGTGCGCGATGCCGTGCGGCGAGATCCTAGCCTCGCGGGGGTCTCAAATTTCTCCAGCCAGGTGTCCAGCACGATGCGGCAGCAGGCGGTGGTGGCGCTGGTGTTGAGCCTGCTGGCGATCGTCGCGTACATCTGGTTCCGATTCGGGAACTTGAAATGGGGTTTGGCGGCGATCGTGGCGCTGGTGCACGACGTGGCGACCGCGATGGGGGCGGTGGCGGTGGCGGGTTGGTTGTACGAAACACCGGTCGGTCACGGGCTGCTGCTGAGTGACTTCAAGATCAATCTGGCGCTGCTGGCGGCGATGTTGACCCTGGTGGGGTATTCCCTTAATGACACGATCATCGTGTTCGACCGGATCCGGGAGAACCGCGGCCGGCTGCCGG
>JAJUHR010000111.1 GCA_029267795.1 Planctomycetota bacterium | reverse complement strand
GGGGCAAAGAGGACCCCCAAGGCAAATTCGTCCAGTGCTATTGTGACGCCACGATCGCGCTGCCGATCTTGTCTCAGGCCTTGTCCGAACGCCTCAGGGGCAAGCGAAAACGACGGCCGTGGAAAGGCATCTTCTGACCAACGCCGTCCCGGAGCGAGTCATACCGGCCGCGCGGGTGTACAGCCGATAAGCGATCGAGCGCGTAAAGCGTTTTTCGTTTGGATGTACGGGTTTTGAAATGGGGGTGGCTGGGACAGAGCGTAGCGATGCCCCGGTTTTTGTAGGTCCGGACACCGTGCCCGGACACGATGGTTCAGATTCGCCGTGGTGTCGCTTCGCTCCACCACAGCCACCCAGAGCTCCGGCACTTTACACTCAAACGAAAATCGCTCTAAAAAACAGCCGCGCTGGCGGGCCGCGGTCTTAACCACATCACAACGCCCGCACGCCATGGGTCGCCATGGGTGGTTCGTCAGAGCGGATGAAAAGCATCGGCCGCTCACGTCCGGCCGTACAGGTACTCGTTCAGGAAATGGATCTGCACGGCTTGGTTGTCGGCGTGATGAGCGTTGATGTCTCCGATCGAGATCATCCCGTGCAGCCGGCGGTCCGGCCCCACCACCGGCAGGTGCCGGATCCGATGGTGTTTCATGACGCTGGCCGCTTCCTCGATAGGCGTGTCCGGCTGGCAGCACGCCACGTCGGTGGTCATCACCTCAGCCACTTTCGTCGACGCCGGGTTCCGCTGCTCGCCCACGACGCGCCGCAGCACGTCCCGCTCGGTGAAGATCCCCTCCACCCGGCCGGCCTCGATCACTACCAGCGCGCCGATCTTGTGCTGGTTCATCACCTGTGCCGCTTCTAATACCGTGGCATTCTTGCCGATCGAGTAGACCTGTTCTCCCTTTTTGGCCAATATTTCGCGCACCTGAGCCATCGTTGTCCTGCCTTTGCGACCGCGCCAAACAAGAGGTGAGCTGCCCGCCGCTTCCACGGCCCGACCGTCGGTGTGCGCAACGGCCGACCACATAATCTTAATACGACGTTGTCCCGCCGGGCAATAGGGATTTCGACCCAGTCTGCGATGTTTTCGGCTCGGGGCCTGGTGGGCTAGCCCGAGAACCAAGCCGCGATCCGCGCCTCAGATGATCCCAAGCACCTTGGCAAAGATGAGCACCGACCCGACAAACAGGTGCAGAAGTGCGAAATAACCGATGGTGTCGCGGGTTGCCGGCGAGAACCGCTCCAGCGGTCGGTTAAGCCTCAAGAACACCCCGCGCACACGCTGTTTGAGTGTCTTGGGCGGGGGCTCTAGGGATAACGGCTGGTCGAGAGTGTCTTCTACCGCGCCCGGCCTTGCCTGAGCAGAAGGCTCCTTGCTCGCCGTCATCCCCGCAGCCACGTGCGTTGGAAGCTCGGGCTGCTGGTCTAATTCCTTGGCGACGTCGGCAGCGGTCGCTCCCCGTGGAGGCGGAGGTTGGGTGCGGACCCCCTCGTCCGATATGTACACCTGCCCGGCGCCTGCGCCCGTCAGAGCCGTGAGCGCCGCCAACGAGTCGGCCTTGTCGCGTTGGCTCGGGTCGTCCCCGAAAGGGGTGCGGGCTGGGGGGGCTTTTGCGACCTCGGCGGTCCCAGCCTGTACCCCCGCAGCATGATCGAGCTCCTTGGCGAGTTGGTTGTCCGCCTGCTCAGCCAGGATGCGGTCGATTTCCTCGACGGTCAATGCGGTTTCGTCTTTTTCAGGAGCCGCAGGCGCCGAGGCTTGTGCTGGGACAGCGCCAGCCGGGGTCGCCCCGGTCTCGGGTGCCGCGGGCGGACCCGGTAAGGGCGGTGTCGATGGCTCGTTCTCTTGCATCTGCTGGAAGAGCGCGTCGATCTGGGAGGCGAGGCTCCCTTCGCCCGAGGGGGCGACAACCGGCTCGGACCGGTGGGCGGGCTCTGGCGCGGCTTGCTCCCACGTTGCCGCCATGGGGACCGCAGCGGGGCCTGCTTTGATGTCGCTGGTCTCGGTGGCCTGCTCTTGAAGCAGAGCATCGATGCGTTGACTGAGGTCCTCCGGGGCTTGCGGTGCGGATGCGGGCTCTACCGGGGCTTGTATCCCAGTGGGGGCAGCCGTCGCTGTGGCAGTGGGCAACGCTTCGGCAGGCGACGTTTGCGTAGCAGTCGTGGTGGAGGGATCGCCTTTGTCCGCCTGGCCCGCTCGTACCTGCCCTGGAGTGACGCCGTGGGGCGCGCCGTGCTGCGGTTTGGGGATCAGGTTCGGCTCCAGTTGCGATAGCTCAGCCAACAAAGAGTCCAACTGGCTCTCCAAATCCGGCGGGACCCGCCCCCCCGTTGTTTGCGGTCGATCGGCCATCCTTTACGACCTCGAACGTAAGGGTTGTCAATCCTGCCCCTCAGAGCCCGGTACGTCGCTCACCCGAGCGTGGGCGTATCATGACCGTGGTCGTGAGGTTAATCTCAGAACTTATCGGCCTGCAATAACCACAACTCAAGGCTTCGACGCGGTCCGTGCCACGCCGATAACCTTGGCTGACCTTGCTTTCCGGGAAAATGATCCGATGCACCGATTTTACTGTCCCACCCTCACCGCGACAGTCCCCCTTGCGACCCAACCCGTTTCCGGCATCGCTGTGCTTGACCCCCAGGAAGCCCACCACGCCCGCCGGGTGTTGCGGCTTCGTGACGGCGATCTGGTCGAGGTGTTCGACGGCCGTGGCACGATCGGGAGAGGGAGAATCGAATGTAAGTCCAATGTGGCACAAGTACATATCGCCCAGATCGAGTCTCAGCCTCCCTTGATGCCCTCGTTAGAAATCGCCGCCGCAGTCCCCAAGGGCCCCCGCGCCGACCACATGGTCGAACAGCTCAGTCAGCTCAGCGTGGATCGGCTGACCCTGCTGCGCACCCGGTTCACCGTCGTGGACCCTCGGCCCGGAAAGCTCGACCGGTTCCGCAGAGCCGCGGTCGAATCCGCCAAGCAATCCGGCCGGGCGCGTGTGATGTCGGTCGATGCCCCCATGGCCCTGTCCGACGTGCTCAGTCGCCCTTACGATCTACGCCTGATCGCCGACGTCCACGCTGGCCCCCACGCCGCGGCCCCCGCCGACGTGCTCTCCATGCTACATTCCGCCCGTAGCCTGCTCGTGCTCATCGGCCCCGAAGGCGGCTGGACGGGGCAGGAACTGGCGACCGCTGAGCAACACGGCTGTGTCCGTTGGTCCCTCGGCCCGCGCGTGATGCGGATCGAAACCGCCGCGGTCGCTGCCGCGGCGATCTTGAGATACCTCGCTGCGAAAACGGCGGATCGTGTTTGAAACCTCCGTCAAACCTTGCAATCATAGGGTGATCAAGACCCCCCTCGGGCTTTCGGAAGGCATTCCATGAGCACCACCTCGGCCCAAACCCGTCCGCCTGGCAGACCCCCGACCGCCGTCGCTGTCGAACCCCAGGCTCGCCAAAGTGAGCCGGCGGTAGCCCGACAATTCGTCACGTTCAGCTTCTACCGCTTCACGGAGGCTTTCCACGCGCTGGCCGCGGAGCAGCGCGTGGGCGTGGCGCGCGAGCTGGCCGACCTGGTCCGCCGATGGGAGCAACGCTGCGAAACCCACCAGGACGTGATCATCAAGACCTACTCGCTGGCTGGCCTGCGCGCCGAGATCGACTTCATGATCTGGCTGATCAGCGAGGACCCCGGGCTGCTGCAGCAGTTCTCTGCCGAGCTGCACTCGGCCGACCTGCGTCGGTACGTGCTCTGCGCCCGACGGTACCTCTCTCAAACTAAGCGCAGCCAGTATGTCGTTAAGCTCGATCCCGAGCATTCCGAAGCCGAGAGCCGCTTCCGCATCGTCCCGGGCAACCGCAAGTACATCTTCGTGTACCCGTTCGTGAAGACCCGGGACTGGTACCTGCTGAGCAAGCGGGCCCGCCAGGGCATCATGGACGAGCACATCGAGGTGGGCACGCGCTACCGCTCGGTCAAGCTCAACACCACTTACAGCTTCGGGTTGGACGACCAGGAGTTTGTCGTCGCTTTCGAAACCGACAACCCCAGCGATTTTCTAGACCTCGTGCAGGAGCTGCGCGAGACCGAATCCAGCCGGTACACTTTGCGTGACACGCCGATCTACACGTGCGTCAGGCTCCCGATGGACCAGATCGTCACCCAGTTCGGCGCCGCGTAGCTCGGCAGTGTAACCCGCGGGGGCGACCCACGGACGCTCGATCGGACCAGGTTCACCCCCCATAGCCCACCACCCGATGAAACCGACCTCAGGAGTCCTGGGAGACCGCGGGACGATGACGCAGGCCACGATGACGGACCGACTCGCCAACGCCCGCGCCCGCTTGGAACGGGTCGGGCAAGGCCACGTCCTGCGGCACGCTAGCCGCTTGAACAAGGCGCAGCAGGACCGGCTGCTCTCGCAGGTCGAAGCGATTGACTGGCACCAGGTCACCCGGCTGGTCGAGGCCTACGTGAGCAACAAGCCCCGCTTCGCGATGCCGCGCAAGCTCGAGCCCGCCGAGTTCTACCCGGCCCAACCTCCAGCCAACCTCGCCGGCAAATACGTCGATGCCCGCGCCTTGGGCGAGCGCCTGATCCGCGAAGGCAAGGTCGCCGCTTTCACCGTCGCCGGCGGTCAGGGCACGCGCCTGGGCTGGGAGGGCCCCAAGGGGATCTACCCCGCGACCCCCCTCCGCAGGCTCTCGCTTTTCGGCTGCTTCGCCGAGTACCTGCGCAAGGTTCACTCCAAGTATGGACGCCGCTGCCCCTGGTACATCATGACTAGCCCCGCCAACGACGCCGCCACGCGACAGTACTTCCAGGAGAACGACCACCTGGGTCTGGATCCGGCCGACGTCGTGTTTTTCCCCCAGGCGATGATGCCCGCCTTCGACATGGCCAGCGGCCGTGTGCTGCTCGAATCCCCCGACAGCCTGGCGCTGTCGCCCGACGGGCACGGCGGCTCGCTCAAAGCCCTGCATCGCAGCGGCGCCTTAGAGGACATGAGACGCCGCGGCATCGAGCAGATCAGCTACATCCAGGTCGACAACCCCATCGTCAAGGTCATCGACCCGCTGTTCGTCGGCCTGCACGCCCTGGACCGTTGCCAGATGTCCTCCAAGATGGTCCCCAAGGCCTACCCCAAGGAGCGGCTGGGCAATTTTTGCATGGTCGACGGCCGGGTCACCGTGATCGAATACTCCGACCTGCCCGACGAATTGGCGGAGCAGCGCATCCGCGGGGGCCCACGCGACGGTCAGCTTCGGTTCCAGGCCGGCTCGATCGCCGTCCACGTGATCCGGGTGGACTTCGTCGAAGCGATCAACGCCTCGGGCGATTTCGCTCTGCCGTACCACCGCGCCGAGAAGAAGGTTCCCTACTGGGACTTCGACCGTGACGCTCCGGTCGACCCGCCCCAGCCCAACGCGGTGAAGCTGGAAACCTTCGTCTTCGACGCCCTGCCGCTGTGCGAGCGTTCGATCATCCTTGAGACCGACCGCGTCGAGGAGTTCGCCCCGATCAAGAACGCCGACGGCGTGGACAGCCCCGCTACCAGCCGCGCCCTGCAGATCGAGCGGGCCGCACGCTGGCTCGAATCCCGTGGCGTCCGCGTCCCCCGCAACGCCGAAGGGGAACCCGACGCGGTCCTGGAAATCCGCCCCCTGACCGCCATCGAACCCGACGATCTCGACCCCGCTTCCCTCCCCAAAACCATCGCCCGCGGCAGCGAAGTGCTGATCTAACCCCGCTTCGGTTCCATCTCGACCCTTCGCGTCGATCTGTTCCGATATGAAGCATTACCGGCAAGAGCTCTGGTTCAACACCCCGCACCGCCGCGATTACATCAACATCACCGATCAGGTCCAGGACGCGGTGCGAAACAGCGGCATCCGCCACGGCTTGTGCCTGGTCAACGCCATGCACATCACCGCCAGCGTCTACATCAACGACGCGGAGCAGGGCCTGCTCGACGACTACGACGATTGGCTGGAAAAGCTCGCCCCTCATGAGCCCGTCAGCCGGTACCGCCACAACCTTACGGGCGAGGACAACGCCGACGCCCACCTCAAACGCCAAGTCATGGGCCGGGAGGTTGTCGTCGCCGTCACCGATGGCCGACTCGACTTTGGCCCCTGGGAGCAGATCTATTACGCTGAATTCGACGGCCGGCGCCGCAAACGTGTCCTGATCAAAATCATCGGGGAATAGGGGCGTTACGGCGGGGTCGCGTGCGGATCGTCGTCTCGTATCCGAGCACTTGCCGGGGGTGGCTGGGGCCGGAGCGTAGCGATGCCCCGGCATTAGCTGCGGTGCCGCTTCGCTCCACCACAGTCACCCGCAGCGTGCATCGGCGAT
>JAJUHR010000466.1 GCA_029267795.1 Planctomycetota bacterium | reverse complement strand
ATCGTCGCGGTGATCGATCGCCAGGAAGGCGCCCGGGAGAACATCGAAGCCGCCGGGTACCGGCTCGTCGCACTCTTCACCAAACACGACCTGGGCATCCGTGAAGATTGACCCGTAAGGCAGCTCATCGACCTGCCCTCAAAACGACGTGAACCGTCACAGGAGATCTGCGTTCCGCCCAACGCTACCCGAAGCCCACGCATTGCAATGCGTGGGCTTTCTTTCCCATTCTCTCGCGGTCGAGTCGAACAGGGTGCCACGCAGCACGCCGAGCCGAAGGCGAGGCTGCTGTGTACGCAAAACAACACCTCGATGGAATGGGGACCCCGTGCTTTGTTAAAACCTCTACGCCGACACCGGCAGCGTTTTCCTAAGCCGCTGCACCACCTCGATCACGATCGGCACCGCCCGGTCGATTTCCTGCGCCGTGGTGTACCGGCTCAGCGAAAACCGGACCGACCCGTGGGCCACCGGCTCGGGGGTCCCCATCGCCAGCAGCACCGGCGACGGCTCCAGCGACCCGCTCGAGCACGCCGCACCCGCCGACGCGCACACCCCACGCTCGCTCAGCCCCACGATGATCCCCTCTGCCTCCACCTTCGGAAACCCCAGGTTGGACGTGTTCCACAACCGCGGCGGCTCCACCCCACGCGACCCCGGACCCGCCTTCGAATTGACCTGTGTGCCCGGTAGCGCTTCGACGATCTGTCTTTCGAACCGATCCCGCAGAGCCGCTAGCTCCGCCAAGCGACCCGTATCCGCTAGAAACCGCTGCGCCAGTTCCGCCGCCACCCCCATCCCGATGATCCCCGCCGTGTTTTCGGTGCCCCCGCGCCGCTCACGCTCCTGCGGCCCGCCCCGCAACAGCGCCTGCAACCGCAGCCCGCTGCGGACGTACAAACCCCCCACCCCTTTCGGCCCGTGGAATTTGTGCGCCGAAAACGTCATCAGATCCACCAGCACAGCCCGCACATCGACCGGCAGCTTGCCCACCGCCTGCGTCGCGTCCACGTGGAGCGTCACCGATGCCCCAGGCAATCGCCCCCGATAATCTCGACACGCTCGGGCCAGTGCATCCACCGATTGGATCACGCCCGTTTCGTTGTTCGCCCATTGGATGCTCACCAGCGTGACGCGCCCCGGCCCCGCGTGCTCCTGCAACGCCGCGGCAAGCCCCTCGGGATCGACCCACCCGTTGCGATCCACCGACACATACACCACCTGCACCCCCGCATCCGCCAAAGCCTCCGCCGGCTCACGGATCGCCGAGTGCTCGATCTTCGTCGTGATCAGCACTCCCCGCGGCATCCCGCCCGCCGCGCCCTGGCCGCCCTCCGACAGCGATCGAATCACAGTCCGCCCCAACACGCCCCACAGCGCTAGGTTATTCGATTCCGTCCCCCCGGACGTGAACACAACCTCCCGGTCGCGCGCGCCAATCAGCCCCGCCACCGCGGCCCGGGCCAGCTCCACACGCTGCCGCGCCATCTGCCCGAACCGGTGGACGCT
>JAJUHR010000231.1 GCA_029267795.1 Planctomycetota bacterium | reverse complement strand
GCCGTTGCGCCGGTACGGGCCGATCGGATCGCTGCTCTTAAACAGCTCGCTGACCGAGGCCGTGATCGCCAGGTTGCGGACCTGCTTGAAGCCCAGGTAGCTGATGGCTCGCTGGAGGTTGTTGATGCGGAACCGCAGCGCGTAGGCCGCGGAGTTGACGCACTTGACGATGCGGCTGCTCAGGGCCGGGTCGCTCTCGACGATCGCCCGCAAGTCGGCGGCACCCGCACTGGGGTCGTTGGCGACTTTGATCACACGCGTGGCGATGTGCGGGAGGGTGGAAACCTCTGTGAACCGGCTCATGACCTGGTCGATGGCCATCGCCACAGGCGCTTCGAGCACCTCATCTTGTGGTTGCGGACACGCCACTTCCGCGATGCCCTTTTGTTCGGCCATAATTCCCCACTCGGATAGCTTCGGACTGCCCCGGACCGCACCCCTCGATCGATGGCGACGCTGATTAATTCGGCACTATCTTACGAGCACTCAAGAAAGACTCGCCGTTAGGCGTGCCCGCGCCAGACGTTACAGACCGCTATGCCGGCACTGATCCCCGCCGGTGACGGTGGCCCGCGGCGCTGTTCTTTCGAAGCGAAGGAGCTTGCGAGGGGTTTCCCGTCGCTTGTCGCTTTATCGGACTGTTTGCGGTGGCGCCAGTAACCGACGGGGGAATGTGTGAGCGCAGAGCGTTTCACCTTTGTCGGGCAGGCGGTCCATACTGTATGGAACTGTACGGGGAGCTGGTTGAACCCATTGCCGGTCGAGGACAAGCGGAGCGAGCGTTATGACCCGGGCCGATCCCATGGCAGAAACTCAGTTCATGCGGCGGGCGCTGCGGCTGGCGGAGCGAGGGCTCGGGCGGGTGGAGCCCAATCCCCTGGTCGGCGCTGTGCTGGTGAAGTCCGGCCGGGTCATCGGCGAGGGATACCACCGACGTTTCGGCGGCCCCCATGCCGAGATCGAGGCGCTCCATCAATCTCGAGCCGCAGGCCACGACCTCGCGGGCAGCACCCTGTACGTGACCCTGGAGCCTTGCTGTCACGTGGGGAAGACGCCGCCGTGCACCGAGGCCCTGATCGAAGCCCGTGTCGCGCAGGTGGTCGCCGCGATGGTAGACCCGAACCCCCTGGTGGCTGGGCGGGGGATCCGACGGCTGCGGCGGGCGGGCGTGGCGGTGCAGGTTGGGTTGTTGGGCGAGCACGCCCGCGCCCTGAACGAACCGTTCATCAAACGCGTCCAAAGCGGGATGCCATGGGTCATCGCCAAGTGGGCCCAGAGCCTGGATGGGCGGATCGCGACCCGCCGCGGGGACAGCCGATGGATCAGCAACGAGGCGAGTCGTCGGTGGGTTCATCGGCTCCGCGCCCGCGTCGATGCGGTCATGGTCGGGATCGGAACGGTGCTGGCGGACGATCCTCGCCTTACCGCACGCCGCGTGCCGGTGAAGCGTTGGGCCCGACGCGTGGTGGTGGACCCCGGGGGGAGGATCCCGCGCTCGGCGAAGTTATTCGCGAGCCGGCCCGGCGCAAGTCAACAGGTGACGCCGATAACCCTCGCGGTACACCAGCAGGTGTTAGCTGCGCGGCCGAGGAGGCTGGTGGAACTCGAAGCGATGGGGGTGGAGTTGATCGGGCTGACGCCGGTTGGAGCGGGGAAGGACTCAGCGCTATCGCTGGCGCCGCTGCTGCGTCATTTGTCGGGACAGCACGCTGCGACCAACGTGCTGGTTGAAGGAGGGTCCAAACTGCTGGGAAGCTTGTTTGACCAGGGATTGGTCGATCAGGTGCTGGTGTTTGTCGCTCCGATCCTGCTGGGCGATTCACAGGCTGTTCCTGCTGTGCAAGGCCTTATCAGCAATAAGATTACTTCGGCACGCAAGCTTATCCTGTCGTCCCAACGCCGCTTTGGGGACGATCTGCTTCTGGATTACCGCCTGGGGAGCCAGCCCTCGTAAGAGCCAGCCGCGGCGAGATTCCCCTGCACAGCCCGCCGGACCGGCGCGAAAACCATCCTTCCCCTCACATCCAAGGGGTGCCCGGCGCGATAGGCGACGGGCAGATCACGGTCGGGCTTTTGAAGGCCGATAAAAGGCAAAGATTAAGTTGAGATGGCCGAGAATCACCGCCGCGTGGGCGTGCGGCTGTCGAGGGGGATGCGCATGGAGCTGATGGGGCCGTTTTTGGTGGTGCTGGTCAGTGCGGTAGGGACTGGGCTGTTTTTTTACGGCAAGAATCAGCAGCGGTTTGCTCCGATCATCGCCGGTTGCATCCTGATGGTTTTGCCATGGGTGGTTTCGAGCCCGGTGGCCTTGGGAATTGTTAGCGCTGTGGTCACGGTCGTGCCCTTTTTCATCCCTTTCTGAATCATTTTGTGGGGATTTGTGAGGGTCACCGCGGTGGGCCTCTTAGGCTTCATCGTCGTTTGATCCCCGCACCGGATCATCCGGACGAACGGGCGGCCAATGGCCCCGGCAGGAAGAGCCGTCGGGCGGCTGGTCTCGGGGCGTGCGATTTGCATCCGGGCATAACCTGCTATAATGACCGGTGGTGAGCCTGTCGAAAGAGGCGAGTACGCAGTAGTGTCTGAGAACCCTCCATGCGCCTGCCCTGTTCGCTGCCTCTACCTTCGTGGGCCGGAACGTCGGCCTCTTTCGTGAGCGACCGCGAAAGCGTTGAATAGGGTCGCAATGCCCAGCAAAGGAGAACGAACATGGGCAAGAAGCTGTACGTTGGTAACCTCAGCTACAAGGTCAGCAGTTCAGATTTGGAGCAACTGCTGTCCCAGTACGGTCAGGTCCAGAGCGCGGAAGTGATTGTGGACCGCGACTCGGGCCGGAGCAAGGGGTTCGGGTTCGTAGAGATGAGCACGGATGAAGAGGCTCAGGCTGCGATCGCCGGTCTGAATGGCAATGAGCACGAGGGCCGCGCGTTGACCGTGAACGAGGCCCGGCCGCGAGAGCCGCGGAATGGTGGCGGCTTTGGCGGCGGTGGCCGAGGTGGCCGTGGCGGTTACGGCGGCCGGGGTCAATATTAATTGATCCGACTCGGCTGCGGCTTCGACCGCTGCTTTGCGAAGATGCCAATGGTGCAAACCGGGAGGCCGTCTTTTGACGGCCTCTTTTTTTATAAGGTCGGCTACCCAGAGTGTCTCGCGAGGATTCGGATCGTTTCGATAAGGTTTCCCGAAGTATGAACACCGGGGTGCGGGTCTGGTAACTCAATCATGTCAACAGCCTGAAGTCAATATAGTTTCTGATCTCATCGTGGCTTAGTTGTTGTATGGTTGCAAGAGCTACACGAGTAGGGAGCGGTAACGGTGGCGGGGGAGGGAAAAATCAGCACGCGGATGCCACGTGGCCGAAGAAAGAAAAATCGTGGATGGTGGCTTTTGCGTACCGCGCCCGCCAAAGGAATTTGGCGTATTCTGATCTGATTCATTCTGATCTTGGAACGGTTTATGTCCCAGACACATGTCCCTGCCGGTCCCCACGAGTTACCGCAGCCAGCCGCGGGTTATCAGATCGCCATCGTTGTGCCCACTTTGAATGAAGCGCCCAACATCCGTCCGCTGCTAAATCGGACCTTGAGGGCGATCGAGGGGGCGGGGTTGGACGCGCGGGTGATCGTAGTCGATGGCGGCTCAACGGATGGGACGCAGGAGTTGGTTCGTTCGTGGGAGGCGCGAGGGCCGGTGCGGCTGCTCGAATCCGACGGGCGGCGGGGCTTGTCGGGGGATGTGCTGTTCGCCGTCCGTGCTACCGACAGCCCGATCGTCGTGGTGATGGACGGGGACCTGAGCCACGCGCCGGAGTACATCCCGAGCTTGGTCCGGCCCTTGCTGGAGGGGACCCACGACGTGGCGGTGGGCAGCCGGTACGTGCCGCAAGGCGGTGTCCACGGTTGG
>JAJUHR010000246.1 GCA_029267795.1 Planctomycetota bacterium | reverse complement strand
TGCGGCACCACGGCTTCGAGGACCCGTATCGCCTGGCCAAGGCCCGCGAGAATATCGCGGCGCTGCACCTGCTTCCAACAGTGCTCCGCGAGCTGGACCAACTCCCTCTATCCGTGCAAGCCGCCCGCGTGATCGAGGGCATCCTCGCTGGCAACATCTTCGACCTGGGCGCCCCCGAAACCCTGGGCTTGTTCCGCAGCAAACCCGGACAGGCCGGCTCCACCGGCGATCAACCCCCCACCCCCAGCGTCGACTTCTTCAGCACACGCTCCAAGCTCAAGCCCCGCCCCTGGCTGATCGACGATCTGGACCCGCTGGTCGATCGGTTGACCGCCGGTCGCCCGCACGACTGCGCCCTGCTCTTCGTCGACAACGCCGGCTCCGACGTGGTCCTGGGCATGATCCCGCTGGCGCGATACCTGCTGCGACGCGGCAGCGCCGTGATCCTCTCCGCCAACAGCACCCCCTCGCTCAACGACGTGACACACGCCGAACTAATCGAGCTGGTCCGCACCGTCGCCGAGTGGGATCAGACCGTCGCCGGCGCCCTCGCCCACGGGCAACTGGAGCTGATCCCCAGCGGCAACGGCTACCCGCTGATCGACCTGTCCCGATGTTCCCGCGAGTTGGTCGCAGCGGTCAACCAACGCGGCGTGGACTTTGTCGTCCTCGAGGGCATGGGCCGCTCCCTGGAAACCAACTTCGAGGCCCGGTTCGTCTGCGATGCGCTTAAGATCGCGATGATTAAGGACCCCAACGTCGCCGAAGCCTTAGGCGGACAGGTTTACGACTTGGTCGTGAAATTCGAGCCGGGGCCCTGATCTTTCCCATGGGTCAATCGGGCGGATACCCCGCAGCTTACACAGCCTTCGATTCCCGCAGCGAGGTTTCTCGCTCGATCAAACCCTGTAGCGCTACACGCAGCCGATCCGTCACCGGCCCGACCCGTCCGTCGCCGATGCTCTTTTTCTCCACCCGTGTCACCGGCAGCACAAGCCAGCTGGAGTTGGTCAGAAACACCTCGTCCGCATCCAGCAGGTCGTTGATCGTGAGCATCTGCCGCTGGACCGGTAGGTTCTCGACCTCAGCCAGCTCGATGATCGCAGCCCGGGTGATCCCCGGCAGCACCGGGGCGGGAATGCCACCACGGGCTTCTTCCCCCCGCGCTAAGGGGGTCAGCAGCCGCCCGCCCTTAACCAGGAAGACGTTGCTCACCGAGCCGCTGGCCACATAGTTGTTCACGTCGAGCCAGACGGCCTCCCCCGCTCCCGCCGCCGCTGCCTGGCGCAGCGCCCGCAGCCGGCCCCAGTACGCCAGGGTCTTGTGCCCGCTGGTCGGGTCGAAGGGGTTGGCGCTCGCCGATGCGATGAGCACCGTGACCCCGCGCTGAAAATACGCCGGGTCGTACACCGTCGGCTCGGTCGCGTCGACCAGCACCGTCGGGGTCGGTGCCGGCGAGTCCTGCTGGCCCGGAACAGCGGGACGGGTGTTCCCCGGCGTGACCGTTAGCCTCAGCCGCGCCCGGGTCAGCCCATTGTGCCGGATCGTCTTCGCCACCGCCTCTTCCAGGTCTTGCAGGTCCAACTGACGGGTCAGCCCCAATTCCCGGGCGCTGCGGTCCAGACGCTTCAGGTGAGCTTGCACTCGAAACGCCGCGGCATGGTAGACCCCCATGGTCTCGAACAGCCCGACCCCGTGCTGAAACCCCGCGTCGTGGACACTGACCATAGCCTTATCTTCAGGGACCATCTGGCCGTTCAGATACACATGCATGTTTCAGCACCCCTAGGGTGTGTGTACAGGTCTCCTGATCGCCTCAATGGGTTCTATGAGGTTTAAGGGGGCGGGGGATTCCGGGGGTTCCGGGAATTCCGGGGGGGTTGAGCAGCCGGTGCATGCCACTATAATGAGTGATTCCACCTTATAAGCAACCGCGAGGCCGGGAGTACCCCCCCATGAAGCCGGATATTCACCCAAGCTACATCCCCTGCAAAGTGATCTGCGCCTGTGGCAACACGTTCATGACCCGCAGCACCCGCGAAGAGATCCACGTGGATATCTGCAGCGCCTGCCACCCGTACTACACCGGCAAGCACAAGTTCGTGGATACCGCCGGCCGCGTCGAAAAGTTCCAAAAGAAGTTCAAAGGCACTTACTTCGGCTCCTCCGCGAAAGCCAAAGCCTAGGCCCCCACCGCCCCCTTATCATCACCGGTGGAGATTGACCCCTTTAAGCTCGGGGCGATCCACATACCACCGAAGCTGACCGCCGGCCTTCCCTTCGATGAATCCACGGCGCTCGGGATGGCCCGCAGCACGCTTCGCGGGATATCCTTTCCATTTGTATGACCGTGGATTCCCCCAACGTGATCAAGAAACTGGACGCCCTGGTCGACCAGTTTGAGCAGCTGGAGACACAGCTGGCCGACCCGGCCGTGGCCAGCGACCCCCAGCGGCTCAAGGAGTTGAGCATCAAACGCGCCGCCTTGGCGGATTTGGTCGATCGCTGCCGCAGGTACAGGCTGCTTCAGCGCCAGATCGACGAGCACCGCCAGATCATCCGCGAGAGGCAGGATCGCGAGCTGGCCGATTTGGCCGCTCAGGAACTGCCGGCCCTGGAGGCTCAAGCCCAGGGGCTGTTCGATGAGATCTGCAGCGAGCTGGTCACCGCGGAGGATCGGTCCGTGGGGTCGGTGATCCTGGAGCTGCGCGCCGGCACCGGCGGGGCGGAGGCGGCGCTCTGGGCCGGCGATCTGTTCACCATGTACCAGCGCTACGCAGCCCGCCGAGGTTGGACTTTCACCGTCCTGGACTACGCCCCGGGCGAGCAGGGGGGCGTCCGCCACGCCATCGCCAGCGTCGAGGGGCCAGGCGTTTGGCAGGGCCTGGGCTACGAAGGGGGGGTGCACAGCGTCAAGCGCGTCCCCGCGACGGAAGCCCAGGGCCGCGTGCACACCTCCACCGCCACTGTCGCCGTCATGCCCGAGCCGGAGGAAGTGCAGATCCACATCCCCGAGTCCGATGTCCAGCTCCACGTCACCACCGCCCAAGGCCCCGGCGGCCAGAACGTCAACAAGGTCGCCACCGCGGTGCACATGGTGCACCTGCCCACCGGCATCGAGGTGCGGATGCAAGAATCCAAGAGCCAGGCGCAGAACCGGGCCCGCGCCTGGCAACTGCTGCGCGCTCGCGTCTATGACCACTACCAGAGGCTTAAGCAAGCCGAGCGCGCCCAGGTCCGAGCGAAGATGATCGGCTCAGCCGAGCGTTCGGAGCGGATCCGCACCTACCGGTACAAGGAAAACATCCTCGTCGACCACAGGCTGGGCCGGTCGTTCAACTTGTCCACCGCCTTGGGTGGGGACCTCGACGAACTCGTACAGGCGCTGATCGTCCAGGACCGCACCCAGCGTTTGGCAGCACTCTGAGGCGCCGCTGACGACCACAAGGGACGTGCCCCCCCGGGTGGGACCCCCAGGTGGCCTTCTCGCACATTACCCGCCTGGAACTTGCCCACGCTACCATTCCGCGTCTATAGCATCAGGTGGTCGTGATCCGATAACCATTCAAATGAGCCTGCGCGGTAAGACCATCCGGATCGCAGCGGCGGTGGCGGCCCTGTCCACCCTCGCAACCAGCCTGCGTGCCCAGCAGCCCGCCCCGGACCCCGCCTCGGTGCTCGGCCGCGAGCGACTGATCCGCAGGTTCGACTTTGAAGAAGCCAGGTACAACAACTTCGAGAGCCTGCCCATTTCCTGGTT
>JAJUHR010000459.1 GCA_029267795.1 Planctomycetota bacterium | reverse complement strand
AGCCCCAGCGGCTCCTTCACAAAGAACGGCTCGGCGTAGGCGGTGCCGATCCGGCTGCCCATGTACCCGTTCATCTGCCGCAGCCACGTGACCACCGGCCGGTTCTTCTCGGGGATCACGAACTGGGATTCGTACGCGAGGATCGCCCGCTCTTTCAGGTCCATCTGGTCGGTGATGTCGATGCAGAAGCTCGGGTCCGCCACGTGCCGCAGGTGCGTGCAGTAGTAGTAGATCAGCCACTTGGGGTAGATCGGCTCGCCGGGCAGGTCGATCTTGGTCAGCTTCGCGTCGAAGCGGGCGTCCTCGATGATGCGCGTGGTGGCGCGGTGGTCCGGGTGGGCGTCCTCGGGGTAGGGCAGGAACACGATCGAGGCTTGGTGCTCGCGGATGACCGCGGCCACAGCGTGTCGGGCCTCGAGCGTGTGCTCGACCCGGCGGTTCTCCAACCCCAGCAGACGCCGGCGGACACCGAGGATCCGGGCCGCCTCGGTCCACTCGACCTGCCGCTGTGGGACCGAACCGTGGGGCGTCGGCTCGCCGTTGGTGATGTCCAGCAGCAGCACGTCGTGCCCCTGCTGGGCGAGGCGCGCGATCGTGCCGCCCATGCCCAGCTCCTGATCGTCGGGGTGCGGTCCCACCACGAGAATGTTCGCCATCGCCTGACCCTCGCCCACGATCTCAGCTTGCGATCCGACCCACTTTTCGGCCGGGATGCCGGACTGTCAAGAGCGATCTCCGCCTAAAACCTGTTTCAAACCCCCTCTCCCCTTTGGGGAGAGGCCGGGTGAGGGGTGAAACCCCCGGAAACCCCCAGAAACTCTCCGAAAAAATCGCCGGTCCATCCCTCACCCCAACCCTCTCCCAGGTTGGGAGAGGGGGTTATGAAACCACCTCTTAGGGACGATACGGGCGAACAGGGAATCGAAGCCCCTGCCGCCCACGTTGCCCGCGCCGCTTCCCCCGGCTCGATGCCTTTACCGGCCGAGCGTACGCCGCACGAATTCTTCGTATTGTTGCGGCGTGTCGATCCCGTGGTGCTCGACGCGCGTTTTGACCACGGCGATCGGGTACCCGTGCTCGAGCGCTCGCAGCTGCTCGAGTTGCTCGGTCTGCTCCAGAGGGGTCGGTGTCAGCGTCGCGTAGTGCAGCAGGAAATCTCGCCGGTAGGCGTACAGCCCCGGGTGCTTCAGGGGTTTAACCAGCCCCCGGCGGTCGCGATCAAACGGGATCAGCGACCGGGAGAAGTACAGCGCGCGGGTCCGGCCGGCCACCGTGCAGGTGACGAGCTTGACGATGTTCGGGTCGGCCGGGTCCTCGCCGGGGCCGAACTCGCTGGCGAGCGTCGCCATCGGGGCCTGGCCGTCGGCTAGCAGCCCGTCGACCAGTTCGTCGATCACGCGCGGCTCGATCTCCGGCTCGTCGCCCTGTACGTTGACGATGATCGGCGCCTCCCCCCTGCGCAGACTCCCCGCCACCTCCGCCAGCCGGCTGGTCCCGTTGGGGTGGTCCGGCCGGGTCATCGCCGCCTCGCACCCGAACGACCGCACCGCATCGAAGATCCGCTGGTCGTCGGTGGCGACGATGATCCGT
>JAJUHR010000066.1 GCA_029267795.1 Planctomycetota bacterium | reverse complement strand
CGACCGCGCCTCTCGACGCCCCCCTCACGGACCGACGATTTCGAGCCGGGCGTACTCCAGGATCAGCGTCTTGACCCCCACCAGCTGAAATTCGACCCTCGCCCGGGTCTGGTGCCCCGCAGACCGCACCTCCAGCACCCGACCCAAACCGAAATGCGGGTGCCGCACCAACACCCCCCGCGACAACGGCACCCCCGCCTCCCGATCCTCCACAAACTCTCCCATCGCTCCCGCCATCTTGGCCGCCCCAACCCCATACGCGGAATCGCCCAGCTCCCCGGCCCCCTGGTCCGAGACGTCCTCGACCACCACGTGCGGCCGCGGCAGCTCCCCGAGGAACCGGCTCGGGATCGTCGGCTGCGTCATCCCCGCCAGTGTTCGGTACTGCGCACGCGTGATCGCCAGCGCCCGCTGGCTCCGCGTGATCCCCACGAAGCACAAGCGCCGCTCCTCCTCCACGTCCCGGTCGTCCGCGTGCGATCGACTGTGTGGCAGCAACCCTTCCTCCACCCCCACCATCGCCACCGCGGGGAACTCCAGCCCCTTCGCCGCGTGCAGCGTCATCAACGTCACTGCGCCACGCTCCGGGTCGATCTGATCCACGTCCGCCACCAGGCTCACCTGCTCCAGGTAACCCAACAGCTTCTGCGCCACCGTGGGCAGCTCGCCATCCGGCTGCTGCTGCTCCATCTGCATCTCAAACTGCTGAGCCGCACTGACCAATTCACCGAGGTTCATCAGACGCTCGTGGTCCGGGTCCGAGGTATCGTCGCGGTAATAGCCCTTCAAGCCCGATTCCCGCAGCACCCGCTCCACCAGCCCGCGCAGCGACGCCACGCCCTCTTCCCCCCCACCCCCGCCCCCGGAAGACCCTGCCGACTCAGGCTCACCGCCCGGGCCTGCGACCCGATCGACAGGCCCGATCCCCGCCAGCCGCCGCCAGCCCGCCACCATCTGCGCGAACCGCTGAACCGCCGCCACCGCCCGCACCCCCAGCCCCTCCACCGGCCTCGGGTCATCCAGCAGCGCGCCCAGCCCCACGCCCCCTGCCGTCGCGTGGGCTTGCATCGCCCGCACCGTCGCCGGGCTGATCCCCCGCGCCGGCGTGTTCACGATCCGAAGCAGATTCAGCTCATCCGCCGGGTTCGCGATCGCCCGCAGGTACGCCAGCGCGTCGCGGACCTCCTTGCGGTCGTAGAACGCCGTGCCCCGCGCGATCTGGTAGGGAATGTTGGCCGCCCGCAGCGCGTCTTCGATCACCCGGCTAAGGCTATTGACCCGGTAGAACACCGCCATCTGCCCCCACGGCATCTGCTGCTCGTCGCGCAGGCGCGTCAGCCAATCCACCACCCACCGCGCCTCGTGCCGCTCGTTCGCGCACGTGACCACCCGCACCGGCTCTCCCGTGGGGTTCTGCGTCCACAGCGACTTGTGCTTGCGGTGCTTGTTGTGCCGGATCAGCGTGTCCGCCACCGCCAGGATGTTCTTCGTCGAACGGTAATTCTGCTCCAGCCGCACCACCGTCACGTCGGGGTAGTGGCTCTCGAACTCCAGGATGTTCCTCAGGTTGGCCCCCCGCCACCCGTAGATCGACTGGTCCGGGTCGCCCGTGGCGCAGAGGTTGTGGTGCTCCGCCGCCAGCATGTCCGCCAGGACGAACTGCGCGTGGTTCGTATCCTGATATTCGTCGATGAGGATGTACTGGAACCGCTGCCGCAGCCCCGCGAGCACGTCCGGGTGCCGCCCCATCAGCTCGACCGTGCGCACCAGCAGGTCGTCGAAGTCCAACGCGTGGTTCTGCGCCAAAAGGCCTTGGTACTTCTTGAACAACTGCGCGACCGTTCGGCTGTAAAAATCGCTCGCCCCCGCTTCGTACGCCGCCGCGTCCTGCAGCTCGTTCTTGGCGTTGCTGATCGCCGACAGCACCTTCGCCGGCGGGAAGTGGCTGGCGCTGATCTGCAGCGACTCCAGCGCCTGCTTCATCAGCCGGGTCTGGTCCGCCGTATCGTAGATCGAAAACCCCGCCGGGAGCCCCAGCCGGTCCGCGTGCTCCCGGATCAGCCGCGCGCACAGGCTGTGGAACGTGCTCACCGTCGCCGCCCGCGCCTGCCGCTCCGTGACCAGCTGCGCCACACGCTCGCGCATCTCCCCCGCGGCCTTGTTCGTGAAGGTGATCGCCAGCACGTTCCACGGCGCGATCCCCACGCACCGCACCAGGTACGCGATCCGCCGCGTGATCACCCGCGTCTTGCCCGACCCAGCCCCCGCCAACACCAACAGCGGCCCCTCGACGTGCGTCACCGCTTGCCGCTGCGGCTCCGTCAGGCCCTCCAGCAACCCCTCCGCCGTAATCGATCCCGTCTCGCTGCCCATCACGACCCAAGTTTAGCCGCAACGCCCCCGCCCGTGGGGAGCCACCCGAACCCGCCCCCAATAAAAAAACAGCCGCGGGCGCCGCCCCGCGGATCCACGGTCTTCGCCCCCTCACCTATCCCCGACCCCCCAGTCAATTCAGGTGAACCCCGTCCGCCACCTCCGGCGGGCGGAACCGCTCGGCCACCGTCAGCGTGTGCCGCGTCTGCTGTAGCATCTTCGCCAGCCACGCCAGCCGCTCCCGGCTGTCCGGCTCCGCGAGCATCGCGTACCGTTGCTCTACGTTCGAACAGACCATCATGATCGCCAGGTCCACCAGCGCCATCGTCGGGATCTCCGCGCTGAGCCAGTTGTGGATCGCGCTGACCGACGCCAGCTGCCGCAGCACCGGGTCCGCCAGCAACCGCTCCAGCCGCCGCCGCTCCTGGCTCACGTCGATCTCCATCGGCGGGTTCAGCTCCGTCGGCTCCAGCAGCGCCTTGCGATAAGGCTCGAACTCCACCTCTTCGCGGATCCGCGCCCGGCAAACCCCTTGCAGCAACAGGTTGTACTGGTTGTGACACACCCGCTCGTGCCGGATGATGTATCCCACGCACACGTGCCGCCTCAGCGTCGGCCTGCCGTGGTAGTTGTTCTTCCAGTCCGACCCCTCGAACAGCGCCATGGCGATCAGACCGTGCGAATCCAACGCGTCCTTGGTCATCCGACAGTAACGGTCCTCAAAGATGTGTAGCGGAACCGTCGCGTGGGGGAGCAGCACGCAATTCGGCAGGGGAAACAGCGGAATCGGCTGGCCGAAATCGATCCGTAACTTCTCGATCATGCTAAATCAATGATATGCCCCACCCGCCGCCGACGCGTCAAATCATCACACAAAGGCGCCTACGGGGCTGCCCAATGGGCGGCCGCGTCCGGATAACCATCGCCCACCGGCAAACCCCACTCCACCCCATCCCACCTCACAGCCCGACGTCGTAGACCCCGGGTGGTCCGCCGGCCGGCTCCTCCTGGACCGCGCCACGCTTGCCCTTCGCTCGCCGTACGCTCACCCGCAACTCCGGCGGCTTCATCGACACCGTGTGGTACGCCGGCACCGACTGCGTCAAAAACACCGACCCCCCGATCACCGAGCCCTTCCCGATCACCGTCTCGCCACCGAGGATGATCGCCCCCGCGTAAATCGTCACGTCGTCCTCGATCGTCGGGTGACGCTTGCGCCCACGCCACGCCTGGCCGCCTTTGGTCGACAGCGCCCCCAGCGTCACCCCCTGGTACAACTTCACCCGGTTGCCGATCTGCGCCGTTTCCCCGATCACCACGCCTGTCCCGTGATCGATGAAGAACGACTCCCCGATCGTCGCCCCCGGATGGATGTCGATCCCCGTCTCGTTGTGCGCGTACTCGCTCATGATCCGCGGCAGCAGCGGCACCTTCAGCTTCCACAATTCGTGAGCCACCCGGTGGGTAAAGATCGCGTCCACCCCGGGGTAGCAGAAGATCGTCTCGTCGGTGTTCGACGCCGCCGGGTCCCCCTCGAACGCCGCCTCCACGTCCAGGCTCAGCAGCCGTCGCAACTCCGGGGTCCGCTCCAGGAACGCCATCGTGATCCGGTGCGCCCGCTCGTCGGTGTCGTGGGCCGCCTCCCGGCCGGCGCGGTCCTCAGCCCCCGCCCGCGCCTGCCCCCGCCGGCTCCGCGTCCCGAGCTGCTCGTACCGCAGCGCCTCACGCACCTGGGCGTACAACCGGTCACGCACTTGGTTTAGCAGGTCGCCTACGTGGTACTGGATCGTGTCCGACGTCAGCCTCTGCTCGTCGAAGAACCCAGGGAACATCAGCCGCCTAAGCAACTCGATGATCTCGATCGTCCTCTCTCGATTGGGCAGGAACATCGCATCCAGGTGATGCGTGACGGGGTAAGCGCGGTAGCTATCGACGATCCGCTTCACCAGGTCAGCCAGGGGAGTCGAGCGATGTCGGTTGCCATCCATGCGAACATCCTATGGCGTTTTTCACTTGGGTGTATCGCGAACAAAGCTGGGATGGGGCGGAGCGACACCACGTCCTACCCAGGGGCATCGCTACGCTCTGCTCCAGCTACGCTCGATTCACAATCGAAAGACCGGCACACCCAAACAAAAAACGCTCAGACCCACCAATAAAAAAGGCCCGCCGTGCGGCGAGCCCTTTATATATTAAAACCCCGTCCCTGCGGACCGAAGAAGAGGGTTTGCTCGAACCCCAAGTCGAGGTGGGTGCGTTGCTGGGTCGTCCCGGCCTTCCACTCAGGGGTGGCTTGACCTTCGCGCCTGGCGCGGCTCCCATGGGGTACTTATCGGTTCGAGCAAATATCAACACTTTTCCGCCCGCCGACGGGGAGCGTTCTTCACTTGTCAATTACGCAGCAATTCTAGGCGCGGATTCGCAAATCACCAATCTCCGTGCAACGTTCGTGCCCTAGCACCCCGTCTGGAGACTCAAAAACGCGGCCTGTCCGCCTCGCGCCCGGCTTTTCCACAAATAATTCAGAGTATCGGAGCCCTCAGCGGCAACGCCACCGTCACGACTTGTTAGCCGTACTGCTCGACTCGCCCGGCGGCACCCACCGCACGAACCCCTCGATCGCCTCGTACTCCGCCAGCCCCAGCTGGTCGTACAGCTTCGCCGTCGCCCGGTTGCGGTCTTCCGCGCGCTGCCAGAACTCGCGCTGGTCCGTCCCGGGGTAAAGCGCCCGATCCTTTTGCGACTTGTGCTTGAAGATCGCGTTGCGCTTGCGTATCAGCTCGCGCGGCGCCAGCGGCACCGCCATGTCGATCTGCTCCACACCCCACTCCTGCCAAGCCCCCCGGTACAGCCACACCTCGCAATCCTTGAACCACCCCTGCTGCTTGACCCGGTCGATCGCCCGGAAGATCGCCTCCAGACACACCCGGTGCGTCCCGTGTGGGTCCGACAGGTCGCCGGCCGCGTAGATCTGATGCGGCTGAACCCTCTCCAGCAACTCCGCGATCAGCCCCACGTCCTGCTCGCTCAATGGCTTTTTCCGCACCACACCGGTCTCGTAGAACGGCATGTCCAAAAAGTGCAATCGCTCCTCGGGCACCCCGCAGTAGCGCCCCGCCGCCCGTGCCTCCGTCCGCCGGATCAAACCCTTGATCTTCCGTACCTCCTCGGAATCTGCCTGTCCGGGCTGTTTGTTCTTCAGCGCCGCCTCGATGTGCTTCTCCACCGTCGAGGAGCGCTCGCGGTCGATCCCGAACAGCCGGTTGAACTCCGCGGCGAAGTCCGTGAAGTTGATCGCGTCGTCGTCGAACACCGCGATGTTCCCCGAGACCTGGTACGCCACGTGTACCTCGTGCCCCTGGTCCGCCAGGCGGATCAGCGTCCCACCCATGGAGATCACGTCGTCGTCCGGGTGGGGCGAAAAGATCAGCACCCGCTTGGGGAAGATGTGCCCGCCCGGCCGCACCAAGTCCCGCGGCCGCTGCGCCTCAGCCGGCTTGCCCCCCGGCCAGCCCGTGATTGTCCCCTGCATCGTCCGGAACACCATCAGGTTGATCTCGTCCGCCGGCCCGTGCTCCGCCAGTAAGTCCTGCAAACCCGCCTCGTTGTAGTCCTCGTCGGTCAGCTTCAGGATCGGCTTGCCCAGCTTGCGCGCCAGCCAGATCGCCGCCCGCCGAATCAGCTTCGCGTCCCACTGCACCGGCCCCAGCACCCACGGGATGGCGTACCGCGTCAGCGCCGCCGCCGCCGAGCGATCCAGAAACACCTGGGCCTGCGGGTGCTGCTGCAAAAAACTCGCCGGCACGCTGGCGGTCACCGGCCCCTCCACCGCCTGCGCCACGATCGCCGCCCGGTCGTCCCCAAACGCCAGCATCAGCAGTCGCCGCGCCTCCAGGATTGTGCCAATCCCCATCGTGATCCCGCGTCGAGGCACGTTCTCGTCCCCGAAGAAATCGCTCGCCGCCGCCATCCGCGTCACACGGTCCAGACGGATCAGCCGCGTCCGGCTGTCCTTCCCCGAACCCGGCTCGTTGAACCCCAGGTGCCCCGTGCGCCCGATCTCCAGCAACTGCAGGTCGATCCCCCCCGCCTCCTGAATCGCCTGCTCGTACGCCCGGCAATGCTCGTACACCCGCTCCACCGGCAACGTCCCGTCCGGGATGTGCACGTTCTGAGCCGCGATATCCACGTGGTCGAACAGGTGCTCCCGCATGAACCGGGCGTAGCTCTGCAGCTCGTTCGGCCGCATCGGGAAGTATTCGTCCAGGTTGAACGCCACCACGTTCCGGAACGACAACCCCTGCTGCCGGTGCATCCGCACTAGCTCGCTGTAAACCCCGACCGCCGCCGACCCGGTCGTCAGCCCCAGCACGCACGCTTGCCCCGCGCGGGCGCGCTCCCGGATCAGGCTGGCAATCTGCTGCGCCGCCGCCTGCGAAGCCTCCTCGAACCGCTCGAACACCCGGCAGGGCACTTTCTCCCGTTGCGTCATTACCTTCGGATCGACCTCGATCGTCATGCCCAGCTCCGCCGCAGACTCCTCGGAAACCGTTTTCAGCGCACTGATCATATCGCTTGACTCCTCGACACTTCGCACGGTTCATCGACACGAATCGCCCCGAGTTTGATAACCTTTGATGCGTGATCTCCGCAGCTTCTAAACGCCCAGCCTTAGGGGCCGAGAATACCGCCACCGCTGCACCGCCATTGCCCCATCACCGCGGCGCGACCCTGACCTTGCTGGCGGGCCTGAGCATCATCGTCGCCAGCGAGGCCCTCTTATGGATCGACGTCGCAGCCCGCCAGGCGACACCCGGCGCCGCATCGGCCGAGCAGCCCACCTCACCCCCGCCAAGTGCCCTGGGCGCCCTGGCCCATTGGGTCGCCCAGGACATGACCAGCTTGTGCTGGGCCGGCTACCTGCTGGCGCTGGATGGAGCGATGGCTCTCTGGGCCAGGCGTCGCCGCGACTTACAACTGTGCCCGATCCGCACCCGCCCGAACCGCTTCGTCGCCGTCTGCCTAATCAGCATCTTGTCCTGGTGTTATTTCGATTGGATCAATTTCGCGTTCATGGACGCCTGGCGCTATCAGGGCCTGCCGCCCAACCCCATCCAGCGTTACGTGGGCTATTTCGTCGCCTTCGCCGCGATCACGCCGGGCATGCTCCTGGCAGCCCACGCCTATCAGCATTGGGGCCTGCGTCGCGTCCGGACAGGGTCTTTCCGGTTGCCCTTGGCCGTACAGATCGCCATCGTGCTCCTGGGTGCCGCCTTCGCCGCTTACCCCTTCTTCGCCCGCGATCCGATCGCCAATCTGACGCTCTGGCTCGGCATGTTGCTGGTGCTGGACCCTTTGAACCACTGGCTGGGCGGCCCGAGCGTGATCGGGGACTGGCAAGCCGGCCGGTGGGGGCGGACGCTGGCCCTGATGGCCGGCGGCGCCACCTCGGGCTTGCTCTGGGAGTTCTGGAACTACTGGGCAGCTGCCAAATGGACTTACCGACTGCCCTTCCTCGGAGCTTTCGAAAACTATCGCTACTTCGAGATGCCCTGGTTGGGCTTCTTGGGCTTCTTGCCGTTCGCAATCGAGTCGTGGGCGATGTTCAACACCGCCTTGATCCTGATGCAACGTGCGGGCCTGCGCATCGCTGAGCCCCTGCCCAACAACGACTGCGTGCTTTAGCCACGACCGAGTTGTGATCCGATTCCCTGCCTCCGACCGATAATATCCCGGGCTGAATTTTGATCTTTGAGGCCTTTGATGCCCCGGTTCAGGGCGCGAGTCCTGTGAATAAATTGTGT
>JAJUHR010000429.1 GCA_029267795.1 Planctomycetota bacterium | reverse complement strand
CCAGGGCGTCTACTCCTTCGCCATCGACCAGCTCTCCAAAGCCGCCGACACCGACACCCTGCCCGGCTCCGTGCGCGACGGGCTCCTGCAACTGGTGTCACGCCTCCGCCAGCAACGCGACCAGCTCCGCGACGCCGCCACCGAACTCCGCGACGCCAAACCCACCCCCGATTACGACCAGGTGGTCAATCAATTGACCACGCCCGAAACGATCGTCGCCGTCGGCCCCCGGCGCGTCCGCGTGCTCAGCCTCGCCGAACTGTTCCAACCCCCACAGGATCAGCAGCTGCAATCCGAGGACGACTTGAAATTCCAGTTCCTCGGCGAAGAGAAGATCACCGGCGCTCTATTAAGCCTGAGCCTGCCAAACCCACCCATGGTCGTCTTCGTCTGCAACCCCACCGTCGAAGCCGAGGGCCCGAACGGACAATTCGAGCAGGTCGTCCAGCGCTTGCGCAACCTCAACTTCCAGGTCCAGCAGTGGAACCCCGCCGGTTCCCCCACCATGATGGACGCCAGCCACAGCCCCGAAAACCCGCCCCAGCCGCAACCCGGCCAAAAGGCAGTGTGGGTCCTGCTCCCCCAGGCCCCCACGAACCCCATGATGCCCACCGCCGACCCCACCGACGCCCAGGTCGTAGACATGCTCCGCAGCCGCGCCGCCGCGGGCGACGGCGTCTTGCTCATGCTCCAGGCCTCCTCGATGACCCGCTTCGGCGCCCCCAGCCCTTGGGTCGATTGGCTCAAGGATTGGGACATCAACCCCCAGCTCGACCGCATCGTGCTCCGTGAAATCCCCCTCGACGAGCACAAGACCCAAAGCATCAACCTCATCGCTGTCGCCCATTGGCCGGCCGAGTCCCCCATCACCCAGGCCCTGGCCTCCACCCCGGGCCTGTTCGCCAAGGCCAGCCCGCTGGTCATCGGCACCAGCCAAGCCTCCATCAAAACCTGGCCCCTGGCGACCCTCCAGGGCAACGACCTCTGGGCCGAGCGCGACCTTGAAGCCCCCGAGCCGCCCCAGCGAGACCCCAGCAGCCCAGGCGGCCCGTTCGTCGTCGCCGCCGCCGCCGAACGCGACAACCAACGAATCGTCGTCGTCGCCGATCCCTTCTGGGCCACCGATCAGATCACCAGCTGGATCAAGCCCGTCCAGGGCCGCGGCGACCTGTTCGAGTACCGCTTCCCCGCCAACGCCGAGCTGTTCGTCAATAGCGTGCAATGGCTGGCCCGATTGGATCAACTGATCGCCGCCAGCGCCAGAACACAGGACATCCGCCGCGTCCAGCCGATGACCCTCGCCCAGTTCACCACCCTGCGCTGGACGCTGCTGCTGGGCATGCCCGCCGCGGTGGTGGCAGCCGGCCTGGGCGTCTGGCTGGTCCGACGCCGCGGGTAAACCGTAACCGGGGGTATCCCGAGAGCAACCCCGGGGGTATTCCGGGGGCCGGGGGTAATTCCGGGGTAATTCCGGGGGTGTTCCGGGGGTGTTCCGGGGGATGCCCCCTGCACGCGACAAAAACCAATCCAGCCAACCGCACACCGGGATCGCACACAATGAAGTTTCAAACCACCCTGATCCTCCTGGCCCTGCTCGTCATCATCGCAGCATACTTTGTCATCATTGAAAAGAACGCGCAAACCACCGCCGAACGCGAACGCATCGCCGCACGACAAACCGATCAGCCCGGCACCCCCGTGTTCCTGGCCGACCGCTTCCCCACCGAGTCGATCACCCACATCGAGCTCGAATACAAGGACCAGCCACGGGTCGTGATCGACAAGCACGGCGAGAACTGGCGTCAAACCCAGCCCGTCGACTTCGCCTTAAACACCTGGTCAGCCCGCCAGTTG
>JAJUHR010000238.1 GCA_029267795.1 Planctomycetota bacterium | reverse complement strand
CCACGATCGACACCGACCCGAGCTGGTACCGCGTGCCGTTGCCCTCGATCAGCCCCAGCCCGCTGATCGTGAAGTCCGCCCTGCCCACGTCCGCAGACGTCAGGTCCACCCCCGTCACCACCGGCACGACCTGAAGGAGGAAGGGCCCGTCGGGGTCGCCGGGGATGGAGACGTTGCCGGTCACTGCATCGGTGGGGACGAAGTAGAAGCCGCGCTGGGTGGCGGGATCGATCACGAACGGAGTAACCGCGCGGGTGCTGATGTTGCCGGAGGCGTCGGCCACGGAGAAGGTGATCGCGGTGCTGGTGGTGATGCCGGGGATCACGAAGCTGATCAGTTGGCCGGGGTTGGCAGCCGGGGCGCGGTCGATCGCCGCGGTGCCTGAATTCGGCCGAACGTCGCTGGCCGGTCGGATGGTGAAGTCGAACGAGAACGGCGAGGCTAAGGCGTTGCCCGCGCGATCGGCGATGACCGAGGGGTCGAGGGTCAACTGGTAGTTGCCGGTGCCGAGGATGGAGGCGGGGAAGATCGAGAGGCGTGCGCCCAGGGAGCGCGTCTCCACGGACGCGAGCGGGGCAGCCTGGTCGTCACCACCGCCCACGACGCCGTCTTCGCCGAGGAAGGTGAGGGTGATGCCCGAGAGGTTCACGAGGGTTTCATCCAAGGGCTCGCTGAACCGGACATCGATGGAGGGCGTGAAGAACACCTTTTGGCCTTGCTCGGGGGTGGTGCCCACCACCGTGGGGCCGATGGTGTCTTCGATGATCTGGAAGCTGAGCAGGTTGGAGAGGGCTTCGTTGCCGCCGGTGTCGGTAGCGCGCACCTGGACGGAGAGGGCGTCGGCGCCCGGTTGCAGGGCGGGGACCAAGGCGCTGGCGTCGAAGGGGAAGGAGACGTCGTTGGAGACCACGATGCCGTTGACCAGCAACTCGACGTTGCGGACCTGGACGTCGTCGGTGACGTCGATGCGGATCGGGAGCGAGGTGCCCTCGATGACCTGGAAGCCGTCGGCGAGGGGGTCGGCGTCTGAGACGGGGGTCTCGATCGTCACCGACGGCGGCTGGCCCTGGGAGTCGAAGCCGAGGTAGTTGACCACCTGCACGCCCGAGGTCCCGCCGGCGACGAACGCCAAGCCGGAAGCGATGGCGACGCCGCGTGCCGCGGAGGGCAGGGTGAAGACGGCCAGAGAGTTGTTGGTGTCGGTCAGGTCGGTGGTGTCCACCACCATCAATTGGTTCTGGGTGAAGTTCGAGCCGACGAGGGTGCCCAGGCCCGAGCCGTTGGCGGCGAAGGCGGCGCGCGGGGCGGTGCCGTCGGTGAAGTTGAAGTCGGAGTTGCTGATCAGCTGGAGGTTGTCGGGGTCGGACGCGTTGACCGTGGCGTAGCCGCCGGCGTTGACCGGGGAGGTGAGCGCGGTGGCGTAGACGATGCCGTTGCCGACGAAGATCTTGCCCCCGCCGTCGGTCATCTGCAGCGAGCCGCGTGGGTTCATGGCGAAGCCGCCGATGTCGACGGCGCGCAGCATCTTGGAGCCATCCATGGTGAAGAGCGTGGTGCCCTCGCGGGCCATGCCCACGATCGGCGACAGGCCCAGCGCCAGGGTTTCGATGCGTTCGCCGGTGACGATGTCGATGCTGAGGACCTCGCCCAGGTCGGTCCCGACGTAAGCGACCCCGTCGAAGACCTCGATGGTCTTGGCCCCGACCGGCAGGGCGACGGTCTGGCGCAGGGTTGGGAGCATCTTGTCGGAGATGTCGACCAGGTGTACCCCGGCCGAACCGACGACCACCGCGGTGTTGCGTGCGCCGTCCACCGCCACGTCGAGCGCGTTGCCGGGCAGGTCCACCTGGCCCAGGAGGACGGGGAAGGTGAAAGCCGAGAAGTCGACGATCGCCAGGCCGAAGTCTCCCGTGGCCACGTAGGCGGTCTGCTCTTCGGCGACGAGGGGGGAGCCCTCCACCACGATCTCTTCGGCGCTGCCTTGGACGGGCAAGCTGGAGATCAGGCCGGTGGGGATGCCCAGGCCGCCCAGCGGGTCGAGCCGCTGCTGGATCTCGGCCAAGTCGCGGATGCCGTCGTTGTCGGTGTCCACGTCGTTGGGGTTGGAGCCGATGATGAACTCCGCCACGTCGTGCAGGCCGTCGCCGTCCGAGTCCGGGCTGGTGTCCGGGCCCAGGAGGATCTCGGGCATGTTCATTTCCTGGCCGGCCGCAGGGGTGGTGAAGTCGCTGAAGCCGACGAGCAGGGTGTCCGCCTGGAGGACCCACTGGCGGTGGGCCGCGTTGATATCGAGGACTACGCCGTTGGGGCAGAGGAATTCGCCCGTCTCCAGGTCGGTCGAACCGCGCATGATGAAGCCGGTCTCGATGTCTTCGATCAGGAAGTAGTGCAAGCCGAGGGTTTCGCCGGTTGGGAGATTTTCGGTGCCGCCGAGGGAGACTTGCTGGATTTCGACCGCGTTGACCGCGACGGTCGAGCTGCCCTGCGCGTCGAATTGCAGGGTCAACTGTCCGTCGGCCACGGGCACGCGGAAGGTCTTGACGCCGAATTCGCCCGCGTCCGTGGTGACGTTCGTGCGGAGCGCGCCTTCGGCGAGCACGGTCATGAGGCTGTGGGCTGCCTGCGCGTCGCCGAGCGTCACGGTGACGTCGTAGAACCCGTTGGGCAGGTCGACGACGAACGTGGCGTCCAGGGTGCTGTTGAAGTCGCGGCGGAGCGCCGAGGGCACGGCGGGGACGTTGTGGTCTGTCGAGCCCACGCCTTGGCCGACGCCGGCGAGCCAGCCGTAACCTTTGCCGGCGTTATAGGTGTCGGTCGGGGTGATCTGGGTGTAACCGGCGGCCACGGGCGAAGCGCTGGTGCCGAAGTCGAAGAACTTCCCTTGACCGAGAATGGTGTCGATCTCGTCCGGCAGGCCGTTGTGGTTGCCGTCCGCGGTGGTGCTGGCGACGAAGAAGGGCTTGCCCAGGTCCGTTGGAGTTCCGGCGGGGTTGGACACGCCGCTGCTGTGGGACACCAGCCCGCTTTCGGTATCGAAGATGTGCAGCTGGTACGGGGTGTCGGGCTGCAGGAAGACGTGGAAGTCGCCGTTCTCATCGCTGCGGAAGCGGATGGGGTCCTGGCCTTGCTGCTCCACCAACACGAAGTCGGTGCCCCACTGCAACGCTGAATCGCTGTCCGCCAGACCCGTGCCAACGACCGAGAACCTGGTGACGGGGCTGTCTGGGTCGTTGGAATGGACCTCGATCTGCGCCGCGTGCAGACCGACCACGTTGGCGTTGAACGTGACGTCGATGGCGATCGACTGGCCGGGAGTGAGGGTCAGCGGGTTGGCGGGTCCAAACCCGGCGGGCAGGCCACCGATGGTGAATTGACCCTGGCCGCCGACGGGGACGATGTTGGTGATCGTCAGGTTGCTGGCGCCGGCGTTGCGGATGGTGGCCAAGCCGGTGACGGTCGTGGCCGGGTCGCTGAGTCGCAGGGCGCCTAGGTTGTTGTTCTGCTCGAGCGTTACGGCCACATCGCCGTTGGGGCTCTGGGCAACGCCGGTGATGGGCAACGACAGCTGGGGGACTGCGCCGTCGGATTCGATCACCAGCGTGGCGTCGTGCTGGCCGGTGGTGCCGGTCGGGTCGAACTGGATCGTGAACTGGGCGCTATCCAGGGGGGTCAATACTGTTCCGGGAGCGATCGGGTTGAGGATCTGGATCGCGCCGCTGGCGGTCTGCAGGGTGAAGCTGTTGATCGTCAGGTTCTGGTCGCCGAGGTTGACCAGCATCAGGTCGCGTATGGCCATCGCGCCGCCT
>JAJUHR010000220.1 GCA_029267795.1 Planctomycetota bacterium | reverse complement strand
GCGAAACCCTGTACGACCTATCCCCCACCCCCACGCAGCTGCTCAGCGAGCTGCTGCCGATCGCGGTCAAAACCCAGTTGCTGCAGTGCTTTAACGAGGCGGCGGTGGGTGAGCACATCGCCCGGATGGTGGCGATGAAATCCGCCACCGACAGCGCCACCAAGATGGGTAGGGAGCTCACCCGCCGGTACAACCGCGCCCGCCAGGCAGCGATCACCACCGAGCTATCCGAGATCATCGGCGGCTCAGCGGCGCTCGAGTAAGATCTTTTCGAACAGGCCCCGGCCCACATGCCGGCGGTGTGCCCACGGTCCACCTTCATGAATTGACACCCCGCCATCTCGCCGCTACCGTCTGGCCGCCGGTGGGGTTCAAGGGGCCGGATTTTGCGGCCGAATCCGCGGTTCGCGGTGAACTCGGGGAGTTATCGGACGCGGGATTGGGCTTGCAATATTAAGGGGGTTAAGCGTGGTTCCCGTCCACCCCCGACCTGAAGAACCCAACCCCGAGGGCCAGCCCAGCCGCGGCAAGGCTAAGGGCTCCGACGATCACCCGGAACCAAACCTCTGGAGCCTGGCCGGCGCGGGCCTGGAACTGGCTGCGGGGGTGGGAGCCTTCACCGCGCTGGGTTGGTGGCTCGACCGCCGCTTCGGAACTGCCCCCTGGCTGATGGTGATTGGGGGAGGGCTCGGGCTGGTCGGCGGCTTGTACAACCTCTGGAAACAGTCCAAACGATACCTTTAAAAACAAACAAGTTAGAGGCAGTTTCATAACCCCCCTCTCCCGGGTTGAGAGAGGGTCGGGGTGAGGGATGGGCCGGTGATTTTGGCTGGGGGTTTCACCCCTTATCCCGCCTCTTCCCTGCAGGGGAGAGTGGGTTTGAAACCGGCTTCAAAAAGAGCGTGAAACGATCGATTCATTTTTTAGCCGCGATCCCTTACACTGAGTGGCCCGGCATGGTCGGCAGAAATCAGACATCTCAGTCCGCCACGACGAGGCAGCCCCCCTTTGGCACCGCTAAGGCGTCAGCCACGGTGACGCTGCTCGCCGCGGTGCTCTTGGCGGTTGCCCTGTGGGTAGCCCCTCGGCTGACAACCGAAGAAGCAGCCCCCATCGGCGCGGTGGTTTATGGCGGCACGCTGGGCTGGCTGGCGGTGATCCTCGGCATGCTCCCGCTGAGCTTCGCCGGGCCCCGAGGCGTCCAACCCACGATCATCGCCTACTTCGTAGGAATGTTCGTCCGCCTGATCGTCTGCGCCACCGGCTGGCTCATTGGCGCACTGGCCTACGCGATGCCCGGTTCGGTGACCCTGCTCGCCCTGGCGTGGGTCTATATCCCGCTGCAGCTGGTCGAGGCAGCCTTCGTCGCCAGGTACCTCTGGCTCAAAGACGTTCAAGCCCGCACGCCCGCCGGCTTGAAGGAGGCGCTGGTGCCGTGACCGCGCTCGCCCTTCCCATCCTGGCCGCCGACGACCTGATGAGCCACGTGCTGCCGCACCGGCTCAGCCGCGAGCCGCTGCTCACGGTCGCGGGGTATCCGTTTTACCTGACCAACCACGTGTTGATGACCGCGGTGGCAGCGGCCCTGATGCTGCTGGTGTTCCCCTACGTCGCAGCCCGCGTGCGGACTCACGGCCCGGGCGTCGAGGGGCATGTCACCCGCGGCCGGTTGGCCCAACTGTTCGAGACCATCTGCCAGTTCTTACGCGACGAGGTCGTGCGGCCTGCGCTGGGCGATTTGACCGACAAATACATCAAATTCATCTGGACCCTGTTCTTCTTCATCCTCTTCTGCAACCTGCTGGGGATGGTCCCCGTCGGGCCAATCCTGCGGTTTCTCGCGGGCAACGACCCCCACCTGGAACACTGGGGCGGCACCGCCACGGGCAACTTGGCGATCACCGGGGGATTGGCCCTGATCGCGTTCGTCACGATCCACGCCGTGGGCATCCGCGAGAGCGGCCTGAAATACTTCGCCCACTTCAACCCCGGGCCTTGGTACATGGCCCCCCTGCTCGTGCCGCTGGAGATCATCGGCAGCCTGGTCAAGCCCTTCGCGCTGGCGGTGCGACTCTTCGCGAACATGGTGGCCGGCCACCTCGTGCTGGCGGCGCTGCTGGGGCTGATCTTTACGTTCAAGAGTTATGGCGTCGCGGTCGGATCGGTCGTCGGGGCCGCGGCCCTGAGCATGCTCGAGCTGTTCGTCGCGTTCCTGCAGGCGTACATCTTCACCTTCCTGACCGTGCTGTTCATCGCGTCGGGAGCGGTGCACGAGCACGAACACAGCGGGCACGAGGCCGGCCACGCGGAACACGAGGGGCACCCGGGCCACAGCCACGGGCGTCACGGCGCCGAAGCGCACCCGGCACCGCATTAATCGAAACACCGCTTGGGGTCGTCAACGCCCTGGGCCTTTGTTGTTGTTTAAGGTTGACAGGGTTTCGTTGGGTTTCTTTTTCGGAGTTCATACCATGATCGAGTCTCTGACTACTCTGGCGCAAGGCGTGACGCTGTTCCCGGACAAGGGGCTGGCACTGGCGGGCATCGCGATCGGCGTAGGGCTGATCGTCACCGGCGCCGCCAAAGGCATCGGGCACATCGCCGGCAACGCGGTCGAGTCGATCGCCCGTCAGCCGGAGGCAGGCGGACGCATCGGCACGAACATGATCATCGCCGCAGCCCTGATCGAAGGCTTCACATTCTTCGCCCTGATCGTGGCGATCCTGGTCAACGGCAAAGTCGGCTGATCCTGACACCGGGAACAACCCCGATGCTGAAAAAGCTTCACATCCTCGCCCTGGTGGGTTTTCTGGCGACGCTGTCGCTGGGCGGCCGGGCTCTGGCCGAGGACCCCCACCCCACCCCAGCCCACCCCGAAGTGCACGCCCCGGACGCCCACGACCCTCACGCCGATCCCGCCGGCGCCGAGGCCCACGAACAACCCGGGCTCCTCTCGGTGGACTACGGGTCGGCCGTGTGGACGATCGTCCTGTTCCTGCTGCTGCTGACGATCTTGGGCAAGTTCGTCTGGCCGCAAGTGCTCAAGGGCCTGCAGGACCGCGAGAACAAGATTCGGCAGGACCTGGAGCACGCCGAGGCCGCCGCTAAACAGGCCCAGGCCACGCTGAGCCAGTATCAGGCCAAGGTGGCGCAGGCGAACGAGGAAGTTCGCCGGATCATCGAACAAGGCCGTGAGGACGCCCAGAAGATCGCGGCCCAGCTCCGGCAGCAGGCCCAGGCGGAGATCGACCAGACGCGCCAGCGGGCTCAAAGCGACATCCGAGCCGCGAAGGAGCAGGCGCTCAGCGAGATTTACGAGCGGGCGGCGGAGCTGGCCACCGCCGCGGCCGGCCGCATCCTGCAGCGCCAGATGAACGCCGAGGACCACCGCCGGCTGGTCCAGGAGTCACTAGCTCAGCTCACCGAGCAGGGCACCTGAATGCAAGATGCGAGCCCCTGAATCGCGCCGCGGCCGGTTAAAAAAAGGCCCTCCCTCCTAACGGACAGATGAGGAACGCAGCTTTGTCGGACAACCACCAGCACGTCGTCGGCTCGATCGAGCAGGTTTACGCCAGCGCCCTGCTGGATTCGGCCGAGCAGACAGGCCAACAAAACGAGCTGGCCGAGGAACTAGGCCAACTGACGGACCTGCTGCGGACCGAGCCGGGGCTTGACCGACTGTTGTCGACGCGGTCCCTTTCAACGGCCCAGAAGGGCGACTGCATCGAGCGGATCTTTCAAGGTCGGGTTAGCGACCTGCTTCACCGCTTCCTGCAGGTGGTCAACCAAAAGCAGCGGCTGGACTTGCTCCGCGGGATCGCCCGCGCGTACGTGCAGCTGATGGAGCAGCGGCATGGCATCGTCGAGGCCGACGTCTTTGCCGCCTCCCGCCTGCCAGAAGACCAGGCACGCGCCGTGGCGGAGGCCCTGGGAAAGGCCCTGCGCCGCAAGGTCGTCTTGCACCAGTACGCCGACCCCGGCCTGATCGGCGGCCTGAAGATCCGTGTAGGCGACCAGGTGTACGACGGCACCGTCCAGACCCAGTTGCGTAAGATGCAGCAGAAGCTGCTGGCCAGCGGGCGGGAACAGGCCCGGTCCCG
>JAJUHR010000047.1 GCA_029267795.1 Planctomycetota bacterium | reverse complement strand
TACCACCCGCTTCGAGTGCATCCCACGCACCACCTCGAACTGCGTGCAGGGGAACTGCACTCGCTCGCACAACTCCCGCACGTATGGACCCGAAAGGAACACCACCCGCCCATCGATCAGCTTCAGAAAAAATCCGCTGCCGACCTCGCCAACCTCGCCCACCTGGATCGCCGCACACACATGGAATCGTTCGACGCGCACCCGCCCAGCCTCGTGGTCCTGGACCGCTAGCAAGCCTTCCGCCCGCACCCGCCGCCACCTGACCCCAGCCGCCGCCAGCGCCACCGCCGCCGCGGCGAGAATCACCGGCCTTTCCAGGTGCCCTCTCACCCCGAGCATCGCCTTGATCGCTACGATCGCACCCAGCAGGACGAGGAACAACACCACGAAGGTGAACACCGCCTCGCCCCAGCCGCGAGCATCCCCCGCGCGCCGCTCTAGGATTGCCCGCTCCTGCGCTGTAGCCTCTCGCTCGTAGATTTCCACGGCACCTTGGTAGCGCCCGCCCGCCGGCTCGTCAACCCGTAGGGCGGGTCTTCGGCCCGCCCGTGACACCAACGACTTAGCCCGCCGTGAACACACGGCGGGCCTCCCAAGTTGCGAGGTGACACAGGATCGCTCGTAGGTCCGAGCCCGCCCGGGCATTTCCGCTGGGTGCCACTGGCGGCTTGTCCGCCGGTGATGCGATGCGGTGCGCTGAGCGCACCCAAAAAAATACCGGCACGCTCAACAACTCGGCGGGGCGGGGGCAGCCAGGGCCTGGGCCTCTTCCTCTTGCAGGGTTTGCTCAACCGAGGCTTCGTTCGGGTCGACCAGCGTGTAGACCGCGACAGGCGCGCTGCGGCCGCGAACCTGCACGGTGGCGATATAGCGGGCCGGCAAACGCTTGCGGATGGCCAGATAAGTCCGATCACTGATCAGGACGCTCACCCCGTGGTCCTTCGTCGCCGATTCGAGCCTCGCCGCCAGGTTCACCGTGTCTCCGATCGCGGTGTAGTCCATCCGCTGAGCGGACCCGATGTTGCCCACCACCGCGATCCCCGTGTTGATCCCCATCCCGATCCGCAGCTGCTCGCGACCCTCCGCCGACCAGCGGGCGCGAAGACGCTCCAGCTCCCGCTGCATCTCCACCGCGGCGCAGCCGGCGTGGTATTCCTGCTCGGGGTCTTCAAAAGGGGCCCCGAAGATGGCCATCAACCCGTCCCCCGTGAACTTGTCCAGTGTCCCGTGGTACTTAAAGATCACCTCGATCATCCGCGCAAAGAACTCGTTGAGCACCTCCACCACCTCCTCCGGGGCCAGGTGGTCCGCCATGCGCGTAAAGTTCCGGATGTCCAGGAACAGCACGGTGATCTTCCGCCGTTCACCCTTCAACTGGGGGATCGTCCCCGTCCGAATGATCTCGTCAGCCACCTGCTGCGACAGATACCGCGCCAGTGCCCCCTTCAGCAGCTCCCGTTCCCGCAGGGCGCCGGCCATGTGGTTCACCGCCTGACCCAGTTGCCCGAACTCGTCGCGGTTGGGCAGGTTCACCCGAGCGTCGAAATCGCCTTGCCCGATCCGGTTCACCACCACCGCCAACTGGTCCAGCGGCCTCGTCACCAGCCGAGACAGAAACCACGCGATCCCGCACGCCAACCCCACAGCGGCCAGCATCGCCAGCAGCCCCCGCCATAGCAGAAGCTTCGTCTTCTCCAGCACGTCGTGCGCCGCCATGTCCACACCCAGCGCCCCCACGACCTTCCCCTCGCCATCGCGGATCGGCGCGTTGGCGCTCAGCCACGTCCCGAACTCGTCCGTCACGAACGGCTCAACGTGATAGGTGTCCAGTTTCAGCAGCGTCGGATCGTTCACATCACTGGTCACCCGGTCGCCCACGTGCGATTTGTTCTGCGAGTCGGATTCCTCCGCGTCCACCACGTACGACAGTCGGCCGCCTAATTCGGCCGGCCGGTCCATGGTATAAACGTAACGGATGAACACGTCGCCTCGGCGGTTGATGTCACGAACCCGCCGCAACTGGGTTTCGACGCTCCGATAAGCCCCCGAGCCCTCATCCTCCCGGCTGTGGATTTGGGCATGCAGATCCCCGTCCACCAAGGCAGCAGCAGTCCCAGCGATCGACAGAACCTTGCTTTCGATCTCCCGAACCAGAATCCCACGCGTCAGCCGGTAGGACAGCCCCACCAGCACACCGCTGGTCACGACCGTCAAAGCGACCAGCAGCACCGTGAGTCGTGTCCGGTATCTCATCCCCTCGCTCCGCCTGGCCAACGCACCACACAGCCCGCCAGATCACCCTCTCCTCACTCGGGGCCCCGACACCCGACAACTGGGACCGGTTTCACAACCCCTCTCCCCCGCCCTCTCCCGGCTTGGGCGAGGGGGTGATGCAACCCCTCTAAGGTCCTTCGGGCATAATCACGCCAACTCAGCTTGGGTTCCCGCACCAAGGTCGGGCCCCCATTCCCCCGTGACACACGGCTTTTATATTGAGATGTCGACCACAGTTGCGGACAGATTCATGCCCCAGGGCCGCCTGCAGACAACACCCACGCGCCCCACGCATCACAACCGCTTTGCGCGTTAGAGCCTGCCGTGGATGAGCGCACCGGGCCCATGATCCAGCGCCGACCCCCGCAGGGAATCGAAGGCTGAAAATCGCCCTCAGATATCAAAAATGCTTGCCCTTAAGGGTGGGATTCGGGTATCTTAAACGCGCTACACAAGATCCACCGAGCGTACAGGCCGCAGGGTGTGAGGAAGATCCACATCTGGTTTTGGAGGAGGCGCTTCCATGAGAACGGCATACTGGATCGGACTGATCGCGGCAGGTACGTTCGCATGCATGACAGGGCGCGCTTCAGCAGCACTATTCCGCATCAATAACATCCTGCTCGAAGGGTCACAGGAGGCCCCAACACCGGTGGCGACCCCCGGCACAGGCCTCGCGAACCTCACCTACGACCCAGACACCAACGAACTCAGCTGGAACATCACCTTCCAAGACCTGTTGGCCGGCACCACCGCAGCCCATTTCCACGGGCCCGCACCGATCGGCGTCCCCGCAGGCGTCAATATCCCCATCGGCCTGGGCACAGCACTCGGCCAAACCTCGGGCCTCTTGCAGGGCTCCGCCACCGTCGCCACCGAAGACGACCAGGACGACCTCTTGGGCGGCCTGTGGTACATCAACATCCACTCCACGCTGCACACAGGCGGAGAAATCCGCGGCCAAGTTCCCCCCTTCCCCGAACCCGCCACCGTCCTCCTGCTTACCGGTGGCACCGCGGCCCTGCTCCGGCGACGCCACGCCGCGTGAACCAAAGCCCATCGAACAGATTCAACCCGCCACCACCAACTCTCGGAAGAACCCGGGAGTTTTTTTTATCGTAACAGTCGTTGAAAGCGAACGACGATCTATCGTATGGGCCATGCGATCTGATGCAGGGGGGGTGCTGTCCCGTTTTTTGAAGGAGATTCATCTATGAAACGTCTACATGAGAAGTTGGTTGTCGTTGCTCTGGCGCTGGCAGCGGTGGCCGCTTGGACAGCCGCCGCATACGCAGCGGAGAAACACCCCGCCGTTGAAGGCACCATCGTGTCGGTAAGCGGTAACGACTTGGTGATCTCCACCAAGAAGGGTGACAAGGCCAGCGAAGTGACGGTCAAAACCGACGAAAACACACGCATCAAAATCGACGGCAAAGACGCGAAACTGCAGGACCTCAAGGCCGGCATGCATGCCACAGTGCCCGCCTACGAAGAGGTAGCAACGCAGGTCTTGGCCCACTCCACGAAGGGACCAGAGAGCGGCGGTGGCCTCGGTGGCCCCGGTAATCCCGATCTCGGTCCCGGGCGCGAACCGGGCAGAGGATTTTAAGAGAAATGGGGGCGAGCCCCCTTCTTCTCCTGTTCCTGTCCGATCGTGAAACCCTACAAACCCGAAAGCCCATGGGCGCTGCGCCCATGGGCTTCGTTTTTTTCATTCCGCTTCGCAAACGCGCCGGCGTCCCCCAGATCTCGATTGCACCCGAACCTCCTCAGCCGCTCCGACGCAGATCTTTCAGATTCATTTCCGCTCGCCGCTGGTTCTGCCAAGTGGATATCCGCGGCTCAAAGGCCACATCCCAGGCAGCGCCAGGCGTCAGCTTTTCCGCCAGATGACCCAAACCGAACCCCACAGCACTGGCTAGGCGGTCGTTCTGACGCACGATCAGCCGCAGATGTTTGCCCGCCGGTCCAACTCGCTGAGGCAGGCCGTGCAACTGGACGCCTTGAGCGCACAGCACCGGCGCCGGGTTGCCGGCGCCGAAGGGGGCAAGACGGTGGATCTGGGCGAAAGTCAGCGGGTCGACATCGTCGAGCGTGCACTCAGCGTCGATATCCAGGACGTGATTCAAATCGGCCGGCCCGAGCCGTTCCGCGGCGAAGCGGGCCAAGTCTTCGCGGAAGCGATCCACATGGGCGATGGGCAGACGCAAGCCCGCCGCCATCGCGTGCCCGCCAAAAGAACTCAAATGCCCCGCACAATGCCCCAACGCCTCGTGAATCGACAAGACCGGGATGCTCCGCGCCGAACCATGAGCCAGCCCGTCGTCGTAATGCAGCAGCACCACCGGCCGAGCAAAAGCTTCCACCAGCCGGGCAGCGACAATCCCCAGCACCCCCGGGTGCCAGCCCTCGTGCCCCAGCACGATGGCGCGATGCTCTGGATGATCGAACCCCGCCTCCAGGATCATCTGCCGGGCGTGATCGAAAACCCGCTGCTCGGTCGCACGCCGCTCCTGGTTCTGCCGCGTCAGGAACCGCGCGAGCCTCGTGGCTTCTTCGGGGTCCTCCGTGGTCAACAGCTCGATGGCCTGGGCAGCGTGGCCCATCCGGCCCGCCGCGTTCAGCCGCGGAGCCAGCACAAACCCCACGTGATAGCAATCGATCTTCTCGTCACGCAGGCCGGCAGCATCGATCAGCGCGTTAAGGCCCGCAAAACGCGTCCGCTTGACCTGCCCCAAACCATAAACCGTCATCGCGCGGTTTTCATCGCACAGCGGCACCACGTCAGCGATCGTCCCCAACGCCACATAGCTCAGCAGATCCAGCAGCAAGGCGCGGAACTCCTCCGGCACCCGCTCGCAGCGGAAATGCGTTTTGGCGAACAACCACGCCAGCTTGAACGCCACGCCCGCCCCGCACAGGTCGGGGAACGGATAGGCGGAGCCCGGCAGCCTCGGGTGCACCAGGGCATAGGCCTCGGGCAGGCGATCGGGGTCGAATCGGTGGTGGTCCGTGATGATCAGGTCCGCCCCCGCCACCCCAGCGGCACGGGCCGGCTCCACCGCCGTGATGCCGCAGTCCACCGACACGATCACCCGGTGATCCCGCGCCAGGCTGCCGATCGCCCGCGTATTCAGCCCGTAGCCCTCATCGATGCGGTGGGGCGTGTAGCTGCTGACTTTGGCCCCGGCAAGCCTAAGCGTGTGCCAGAGGATCGCCGTGGCGGTAATCCCGTCGACGTCATAATCCCCATAAATGACGATGGGTTCTCCACACCGCACCGCCTGGGCCAAACGCTCTGCAGCAGCCGACGCGCCCGGCAACTCCGCCGGGTCGCACTGATCGCGCAGCGACGGCTCCAGGAACGCCCGGGCCCGGGCAGCATCGACATAACCTCGCCGCCGCAGCAAATGGGCGACTAGGGGGGGCACCCCCAGTTGGCGCGCCAAACCCAACGACTCGGGACCATCCCCACGGCTAGCACAGGGGCATCGCCAGCGCTTCAGCAAGCCGAGCTTATCCATAGCCCGCGGTCCCAATGATTGATGTAAACCCTATGAACAGAACGGTAACACTGGAGCCATCTTATTTTTTCTGCGGGCACTAAAGTAGCCCGGGCAGATACCGATAACCATAACCAGAAAGGCTCAACACCGCCCTTGAGCCACCCAACGGCAGCGGCAGTGCTCCACACAGGCCCTGATCGGGAGAGGTTTGTGAGTCGAAATCCATGTGCCAGCCGGGACCGGAGGGCTTGCCGATCGGGTTTCACGCTCGTCGAAATCCTGATCGTCGTTGTGATTTTGGGCGTCCTCGGCGCCATGGTCGTCCCCCGGTTCGTCAGCGCCTCCAGCGAAACGCGAAACAACGCCTTGAAGATGAACCTCAACCGAATCCGTTCGCAGCTCCTCTACTACCAGATCCAACACGGCGTCTTCCCCGACTTGGCGAATTTCGCAGACCAGATGACCCAGGCCTCGGACAGCGCGGGCAACACCGCACTGCCCGGGACAGACGGCTTCCCCTTCGGGCCGTACCTCCTCGAGATCCCCATCAACCCCATGACCGGCTCCGCTACCCTCGGCGACGGAGCGGTCGGCAGCAGCGATTGGTTCTACGACCAGACCACCGGCGACTTCCGCGCCAACGACTCAGCCGAAACCTCCTCCTACTGAGCTTCACAGCTACATCACGCTCCATCCACCACTTGTAGGCAGGTCATCGCCCTGCCACACTTTTTGTAGGTGGGCCTTCGCCCCGCGAGGGTGCCCGGGGCTAAGCGCAGCGTGCCTCAGTTAAAGTACGATGCACTTTGCGCACCAAAACCCTCCGACGGGTGGCTGGGGCAGAGCGGAGCGATGCCCCGGTTCCTAAAGCCGCAGCGCCCGGTACACGGACCAACTTCGTCGCGTCAACCCCAATGGCCGTAGGCGGCAACCCGCGGTTCGGACCCGCTCCCCGATATAGATAGGGCGGACCTTCGACCCCCCGTCTGTCCAAGCCCAAGATAGCCGCCGCGCACCACCGCAGCGGGTGGGCTATATTGTCGCTGCTTCGGCTACCGATCACCGCCCAGGCGACAAAAACCATGGCACCGAATTCGGTCCATCCCGGCAGCATCGGTGCGTGGCTATGGCGACCAGCCAGCCGCCACGCACGAACCGCCCCATCACCATTAACCCTCGCCTTGTGGGCCTGCTTGGCCGCGATGGCCATCCTCGCGGGCTGTGAGGCGGTCCGTCAAAGCGATTTCGTTGGGCCGATGGGCCCGCCGATGGTCGCCTCAGAACCCCTGGTCCGCGTGCGCACCGCCCACAACGTCAGCCAAATCCAGGTCGTCGGCCCGGGCCGCGTCCGCTTCCGGCCCTTGGCGTCTGGGAGCATCTTCGCCGGCGCCACCGGCGACACCGCAACCTTCGTTTCGACTCCCGCGATCGTCAGGCGCGCCGCCGGCGCCTTCCAGGTCGAGCAGGCCGGGGGGATCAAAGCGATCAACGGCGCCAGCGCCGTGGTGCTCCAGGCCGAATCGGGCGACACGATCACCGTCGATGGCGTCGTCTACCCCGGATGGGTCGCCCTCCACGCGATCAACGACGGGTCCGGCGGCGAACGGTTCGACGTGGTCAATCACACCACCGTCGAACGGTACCTCCCCGGCGTCCTCGACCGCGAGCTCTTCCCCGATTGGCACCCAACAACCTACGCCGTCCAGGCTATCGCGGCACGCTCGTACACCGCCGCCCAAATCCGCCTCCACCCCGATCGCCACTACGACCTCGAAGCCACCGAGGCAAGCCAGGTCTATGGCGGGCACAAAGCCAGCGCCAAGGCACGCGACGCCGTGACCCGGACCCGCGGCGTCGTCCTGGTCTTCCAGGGCCAAGTATTCCCAGCCTACTACTCCAGCTGCTGCGGCGGGCTCGGCCAGGACGCCGCCGTGGCCTTCGAGCACACGCCAGCGATCCCACCCCTCAGCGCCCGCAGCCACGGCAAGGACTGCGAAGCCTCCCCCAACCGCCGCTGGGGCCCCATCATGCGCCACCGAGCGGACCTGGCACAGCGTATCGCGTCCTGGGGACGCGCACACCGCCACCCCATCGCCGGCCTACAGGGGATCGCAAGCATCGTCGTGGTCGCCCGCAACGCCGTGGGCCGGCCCGCAAAATTCGCGATCGTCGACGAGGCCGGCCAAACCTTCGAACTCCCGGCAGAATCGTTCCGCTTCGCCTGCAACTACGCCGGTGGCGGCTTGCAGCCCCTCCCCAAAGAAGTGTTGCTCAAGAGCAGCAACGTCAACGTCGCCGTGTCCTCCCAGTGGATCCGCTTCGACGGGTCCGGGTACGGGCACGGCGTCGGCTTGTGCCAGTGGGGCGCCCAAGGCTTAGCGCAACGCGGCTACGACCCGTACGCGATCCTCGGCTTCTACTACCCGGGCGCCAAGCTCCGCCGCTGGTATTGGTAAATCGCGTACACTGCGCTCCGCGCACAAAAAAACCGTCGGTGAAAAACAAAGCCCACGGACTGTAGTCCGTGGGCTCGACACCATATCTGAGTTGGCTTGCACGCCCGCCACCTGAGATCGCCGGGTGCCTGGGGCTAAGCGGAGCGTGCCCCAGTTTTGCGGCTTTGTAGGCCCCTCGGTGCGGACCCGCTCCCCCCGGCTTACCGTTATTTTTTCGAATTGGGCTTGACCACCTGCCGCGCACTCAACGGGTTGTGCGGGTCGACCCCCACGTGCGTGCCTTCCGCGGTGTACTCCGCCGCCGCAGGACTGATCTCGCGAGGCTGCCGCCCGAGCCAGCACTCGTCCGCGTTGCACTTCCGGATGATCTGCACAGCTTCGGCCACATCGTCGGTGATGTAGAACAAGTCCATATCCGAATCGTCGATAGACCTGTATTTTTCAAGCATGGCCTTTCGCATCCAATCCCTCAAGCCCCCCCAGTAGTCGTGCCCGATACAGACCACCGGCATGCGGTCGATCTTCAGGGTCTGGATCAGCGTCAGGCTTTCAAAGACCTCATCCATCGTGCCGTATCCGCCCGGGAAATAGATGAACCCCGAAGCGTATTTCACGAACATCACCTTGCGAACAAAAAAGTATCGGAAGGTCAGCTCGTGGGTCTGGTACGGGTTGGGCTTCTGCTCCACAGGCAGGGTAATGTTCAGGCCCACCGACTTGCCCTTGGCCTCGAACGCGCCGCGATTGACCGCCTCCATGACGCCCGGCCCGCCCCCGGTGATCACCGCAAACCCATTCTGGGCCAGCAGCCGACCGCATTCCACCGCCTGCAGATACAGCGCACTGCCTGGCTCGGTGCGCGCAGAACCAAAAATCGTCACCGCTGGCCCAATGTCATGCAGCGCCTCGAATCCGTCGACAAACTCGGACATGATCCGGAACAGCCGCCAGCTGTCCTTACCGATATCAAGGTCTTTCTTCAGTGACATATCCAACATCGTCCCCTTGGAGAATGCTCCCGTTGCTTGGACTTCACGTTCTTCGGGCTGCCCTGGATATTAGGCGCTGCCCGCACCCCCACGGTCCGCAGCAAACCCGGCGGTCCCCGGTCCGTAACTAACCCCCGAAGCTATACGCACGCGGTTGGGGGCGAGGATGGTTAGGTAGGTTAAGAACCCCCGGTTTCTCCACATCAAGATATCGGCATTCGACTAGACTGGCCCAACGTCCGATACCCCTGTGACTTGGTACCCCCTATC
>JAJUHR010000224.1 GCA_029267795.1 Planctomycetota bacterium | reverse complement strand
TCCAGGCCAGGCTAAAAAATCCCCCTCGGGTGGATATCCCGAGGGGGATTTCGTGTTTTCTGAGGTGGATCGATTGCTGAGGCGACGGCGGAATCGAGGGCAGGTTACTCGTAGAAGTTGGTGGCTTCTGTCTCTTCCACAGGCCGCTTGAGCTCATCGCTGGTCATGGTTGCCTGGAACCGGACATCGCCAGGGCTTAGAGATTTGACGGTGACGCGCCAGGTGGCTTTGGTCTTTGGGGGCAGGACGGACAGCGGGGCGAAAGTCACGGTGTGGCCTTCCACCGTGCCCTGGGTCACGCCCTCAGCCGAGACGAACTCCATGGCGTCTTCCAGGGTGCAGACGATCTGGATATTGCTATCAGCAGCGGAGCCTTGGTTCGTGGCGGTGATTTCGTAGGTTTCATTGCTGCCGACCTGGATCGGGTCGGACAGGTCGATCACTTCCAAAAGGATGGCGGGGATGCCCTGGACGTCGGTCTTGACCGAGTCGGAGGCCGCCGCGGCGCAGTGGGCTTTGGCGGTGGTGGTGCTTTCGATGGTGCTGATGCTGCTCGGCACGAGGGTGATGCGTGCGGTGGCGGAGTCACCGGGGTTGAGCCTGCCGACGCGCCACACGAGCCGGCCGCCTTCGGTCGCGGCGCCGGGGTGGGTTGAGACGACCTTGGTGCCGGTAGGCAAGGTGGTTTCGACGACGGTATCACGAGCCTCGCCATCGCCCTGGTTGGTGACGGTGACGGTGTAGGCGATCTCCCGGCCGACGAAGATGCGCTCCGGGCCGGTTTGATCGATGGCCAGCTCGGGCTTGTGGACGGCGGTAGTGGCGCTGGCGTCAACGGACAGGCCGCCTTCGGCCGAGGCGGTGGCCTTGTTTTCGTACGAGCCGGTCGCGGCGGCCTTAAGAGTTACGTTAGCCGACTTGGTTTGGTTGGCGGCCAGATCGCCGAGGCTAAGGGTGATGACCTCGGAGCCCTTGTCGGTGGTCAGGCCCTTGGGCAGGGCGTCCTGGATCAGGACATTGCGGGCCACGCCGGTGCCCGAGTTCGTGACGGTTAACTGGACGGGGATGGCATCACACTGGAGCACCTCGGCTGGCGCCTGGATCGTGAGCTGGAGCTTGGGCTTAACGACGTTGATGGCCAGGCAGGATCGCGATTCGTACGAGGCGTCGATGCAGCTCTTGACGGTGCCGACCTCGGTGGCGGAACCGCGGATAACGATGGTTTTGGTTTCACTCGGCCCGAGGCTGCCCAGGTCCCAGCGCAGGGCGCCGCCTTGCGCCGACTGGGGGGTTGGGTTGCTGTCGATGAGCTTGAAATTGGCGGAGCAGTAATCGGTGACCTGGATGGACTGGAGGGTGTTCTTCGTCAGGTTGGTAACTCTGATCTCGGAATCGAACTGCTGGCCTTGGGGGACCTCGGCGGGGGCGGTGTGTTCCAGCCAGAGAGCGCTGGTGCTGCGCTCGCCCGTGGGGATGGCCATCGTGGAGCGGACCATATCCTCGGGTCTTGGTTTCTTAGAAACCTCGGCTGCCTGCGGTTCGGCCCATTCAGGGGTGGATTGGCATCCCACCAGCACGCCCACAGCCATCAGCGAGGAGGCTACGACGCGAAAACCCCAACACTTCCGATGCATCAGTGTTGCTCCTTCTCTTGGGTTTACCTGTCAGGATGATGACTTGGATGAACAGGCAATTTTCGCTTGAGTGCAGCTTTCCTTAGGATTTGCATGGTTGGGCAAAGCGCAGCAACGCCTCAGCATTGCTGTGATGCCTCTCCGCTCTGCCGCAACCACCCCGAGCGAGCTTTGTTGCGATACGCCCAAACGAAAAACGCTTTAACAGGTCCCATTATACAAAAAGGCCGGAGACGTTGAAGAAGAAAGTGTCTGGGCGTGAGTTATATTGAGTTGGCGGATCGCTGACTCGCTGTCGCCAAGGGTCGCGACGTGCCAGAGGGGGTGCCACGACCCTCGCGCGTGGTGGCGGGACGTGGCCTAGAGCAGGCCGAGCTTGAGCTTGGCCTCGTCGCTCATCTTGTTCGGGTTCCACGGGGGATCGAAGACGAGGTCCACCTCGCAGGCGGAGACTTCCGGGATGCGGCTGATGGTCGCGCGCACCTCCAGCGGCAGCGACTGGGCCACGGGGCAGGCGGGGCTGGTTAGGGTCATCTTGATGTCGACCCTGTTGGCGGGGTCGATCTGCACGTCGTAGATCAGGCCTAGGTCGTAGATGTTGATGGGGATTTCGGGATCGTAGACGTTGCGCAAGGCTTCAATGACGCGGTCCTTCAGCGGCTGTTGTGGGGTGGAGGCCGGGGGCGGGGGAGCAGGCGGGTGGGTGGGTTCGGGCGTCTGGGTCATTTCGTGATCCTCTCCTGGTGACGGTTGATGGTGGTCTGTGCGGCGCTGACGCAAACCCGGTTCAGCCGCGGCCTTACTCGGTGGATACCAGGTTGGGATCGCGGTCGACTGCTGCTTTCATGGTATGCCAGGGCAGGGTAGCGCACTTGACGCGGATGGGGAACTGGCGGACGCCCTCGAAGACGGCGAGCTTGTCCAGGTCTTCGGCGACGGCGGCGGCGTCGACCTGGCCCATGACCAAGTCGCGGAACTTATTGAACGAGTCGCGGGCCTCGTCCACGGTTTTGTCCTGGAGGAACTTGGTCATCATCGAAGCAGAGGCGGTGCAGATGGCACAGCCGGCCCCGATGAAGCTGGCATCGTGGATGGTGTGGTCCCGGACGCGGAGGAAGACCTTGACGCGGTCGCCGCACAAGGGGTTGTAGCCTTCGGCTTGGTGGGTGGCGTCGGGCATGGTGCGGAAGTTACGCGGTTGCTTGGAGTGGTCGAGGATGACCTGTTGGTAGAGGTCCCTAAGGTCGGGGATCACTTGAACACCTCGATGACCTCGCCGATGGCAGCCGCGAGCAGGTCGATCTCCTGGCGGGTGTTGTAGAACGCCAGGGAGGCCCGGGCGGTGGCGGGGACGTTGAAGCGATCCATGACCGGCTGGGCGCAATGGTGGCCGGTGCGGATGGCGATGCCCTGGCGGTCGAGGATGGTGCCGACGTCGTGGGCGTGGACGCCTTCGAGGACGAAGCTGAGCACAGCGGCCTTGTGAGGGGCGGTACCGATCAGTCGCAGGCCTTGGATCGCCTGCAGGGCCTGCGTGGCGTATTCGAGCAGCTCGCGCTCGTAGGCGGCGATGGCGTCCAGGCCGATGGACTGGACGTAGTCGATCGCGGCGCCCAACCCGATGGCGCCGGCGATGTGGGGCGTGCCGGCCTCGAACTTGTACGGCAGCTCGTTGTACGTGGTTTTCTCGAAGGTGACGGACTGGATCATGTCGCCGCCGCCCTGGTACGGGGGCATGACCTGGAGCAGTTCCCGCTTGCCGTAGAGCGCGCCGATGCCCGTCGGGCCATACAGCTTATGCCCGGAGAAGGCGTAGAAGTCGCAGTCGAGGGCCTGGACGTCCACGGCCTCGTGCGGGACGGCCTGGGCCCCATCGATCACCACCTTGGCGCCGACACGGTGGGCGGCGTCGATGATCGGCTTCACCGGCAGGACGGTGCCCAGAGCATTAGACACGTGGGCGACGGAGACGATCCGCGTGCGGGGGCCAAGGATTTTTTCGTATTCGTCGAAGAGGAACTCGCCGCGGTCGCTGATGGGGACGACCTTGAGCACCGCCCCGGTTTGCTGGCAGAGGATTTGCCAGGGGACGATGTTGCTGTGGTGCTCCAGGTGGGAGATGACGACCTCGTCGCCGGCCTTGAGGGTCGAGCGGCCAAAGGACTGGGCGATGAGGTTGATGGCCTCGGTGCAGCCACGGACAAAGACGATGTCGCGCCAATCCGGGGCGTTAAGGAAGCGGGCGATCCGGAGCCGGGCCTCCTCGTACGCCTGCGTGCCAAGCATGCTCAGGTGGTGCACGCCGCGGTGGATGTTGGCGTTGTAGGTGCGGTAGAAGCTGTCGACGGCCTCGATGACGGCGGCGGGCTTCTGCGCGGTGGCGGCGTTGTCGAGGTACACCAGCGGGTGGTCGTGGACGCGCTGGCGCAGG
>JAJUHR010000353.1 GCA_029267795.1 Planctomycetota bacterium | reverse complement strand
GATCGACTCGTTCTGGGATGCCCTGCCGCCGCTGCGCCATTTCATCCTGCCCGGTGGCTGTGAGTTGGCGTCGCGCCTGCACGTGGCGCGTGGGGTTAGCCGGCGGGCTGAGCGGCTGTGCGTAGCTCTGTCGCGCCAAGAGCGTGTGAGCCCCGATCTGGGGATCTACCTGAACCGGCTTAGCGACTTGCTGTTCGCGATGGCCCGGCGGGCCAACGAATTGACGAACACCCCCGAGCTATCCTGGCCGCCGCAAGACGCATGAGGGTGGCTGTAGCGGATCGAAGCGACACCACGGTGAAGGCCGGGGCATCGCTGTGCTCTGCCCCAGCCACCCCCCGCGAGTTGCCGCCCGTGGCCAGGTTGACCTGCATCCCTAAGCCGCGATAATCCCACGCTGTCCTGGGTTTCGAGGGATTCTTCTGCAGAAGGTCTTCTTTTGACCGCGTCCGATCTCGGAGAGAACCGATGCCAACCGGCACCCCGGAGCGATTCAACAACGTCAGCGTGGTGTGCAAAGCAAACGTCTACTTCGACGGGGGCGTTGTCAGCCACACGGTGCTCTTTACCGACGGGAAGAAGAAGACGCTGGGCTTGATCTACCCGGGCACGTACAAGTTCACGACCGATGCCGCCGAGCGGATGGACATCGTCGCGGGCTCGTGCACGGTGAAGCTGCCCGGAGGCCGGGAATGGAAGACGTATTCGACCGGCGAGACGTTCAACGTGCCTGCCAAGTCGTCGTTCGAGATTTCGGTCGGCCGGGGCGTGACCGAATATGTCTGTTCGTTTGAACCGGCGTGAGGGGTAGGCGCCCCAGGCGGGTCCTCTCGGCCACGACACCGCACAAGCGGCATCGAAATCGCCCTGTCATCGAGGGGCCCGGCTGACCAACGCGACCGATGAGCCATCGGGGTCACGGCTTGATGGTCACGGTGCTGTAGCCCTCCACGAGCATGTTGTAGACCAGTTCGATGTCCTGCGGTTGCATGCGGACGCAGCCCATCGAGGCGGACCTGCCGATCGACCCCAGGTCGATCGTGCCGTGGATGCCGTAGCCGGCCAAGCCGCGGGTATGGTCGTCGGCGCCTTCCAAGCCGATCCAGTACTCGCCGATCGGGTTGTTGGGGTCGTTGGCATCAAAGAACTGGCCGGTGCGGGGGTTGGTCCACGCCGGGTTCGCCAGCTTGCCGCCGCGCCGCACGACCCACGTGCCGACGGGGGTGGAGTTGTCCTCTCCCAGGCCGACGGTGAAGCTGCGGACGTAGACGCGCTGGGCGGGATCGTCACCGAGGAGCACGTCCATGCGGTAGGCACTTTTAGTGACCTCCACGTGCAGCGGGCCGCGAACGAGCTTGATCTTTTGCCCCACCCGGATCCGTCGGGCGTCGACCCCGTTGACGTACTCGATCAACTGATAGGGGATTTTGTAGCCCGGGGCGATGCGCGACAGCAGGTCGCCTTGCTGGATCGTGTAACCGGTGCTGAACGGGTCACCCGGGATGATGCGCGAGGAAAACACGAGGGATCGATTCGCCTCAGCCAGCTTCTGGCGGATCAACTCCGCATCGGAGGGCGACAGGGCCGCCCCGTGATCCAGGAGCACTCGGCTGAGCACCTGCCGCCCCTCGACCAGTTGGCCCTGGTCGATCATGTCCAGCCCACTGGCGAGAGTGGAAGACCACGGCTGCAGCGAGGGGCTGGAGGGAGTCAGCCCGGGGGGCGGGGTTTGGCCGGCGACAGGGGACTGTAGCGGATTGTTGGAAGGTGCCTGGACACGGGGCGTGGGTGCGGGATCAACCGGGCTTACCAACGAGGTGCTGGGCGGCGAAGCAGCCGCGGCTTGTTGGTTCACGTGCGCAGCGGGCGTCTGCTTTGCCGATCGCTGCTCTTCGGTGACAACGTCTTCGCTGGCGGGGGTGGCCGGGTTAAAGTCCTTGGGCGGTATCGGCATCGGCTGCGGAGTCGTTTCGGTGCGGAGCGCTGCCGGGGGCCCTTGCGACCCGTCGCGCCCGAGCATGACGATCCCGAAAACTACCGCGATCCCAGCCGCAGCCGCGATCCACGCCCAGCGCCAGCGTGCATGCCGAGTTCCCCCGGTGCGCAGCGGGTTTCCGTCCTGACGGCCCTTTTGTGATGCCAAGACCATAATCAGGGCACTCCTTGCATCTGCAGAGATTAGAGAGCGACAGCGTATCCGGATTCGGTGCGCGCGGCCAGCAAAGACGACACCCGCTCCGCCATCATGTCGATTCAAGTGGCGGGCGAGCCGTTGGGGGCTGAGGGTTGATTAAAGGCAGCTTCATAACCCCTCTCCCAGGTTGGGAGAGGGTCGGGGTGAGGGATGGGCTGGTGATTTTTCGGAGGTTTCACCCCTCACCCGGCCTCTCCCCTTGAGGGGAGAGGGGGTTTGAACCGGTTTTAGTCGGATTTTGGTGTCTGGCTGTCCTTCTGCTGGCGGACCCAGT
>JAJUHR010000368.1 GCA_029267795.1 Planctomycetota bacterium | reverse complement strand
GGACGGCGCTAGCGTCGACAACGACCGGGCGGAGTACCGCGATTCAGCCGTCGAAGTCATCTACAACCTGACCAACCCTGTGGAGGACCTCCTCGGCGTCGCCCTGTACGGCGAGTTCGCGGGGGGCGACGAGCTGCTGAAGCTCGAGGGCAAGCTGATCCTCCAGAAAGACATCGGCCCGTGGACTTTCGCCTACAACGCCATCGTCGAGTCCGAGTGGGAAGGCCAGGATTACCAAGAGGACAACGGCGAATTCGCCCAGACCTTCGGCATCAGCTACAACTTTTCCCCTGAGCTTTCAGCGGGCTTCGAGCTGTTGCACGAGATCGAAATCGAGGACTGGGATGAGTCGCAAGACGACGTCCTGTACCTGGGGCCCAACCTCGCGTATCGCGCGAAGGGGTGGTGGGCTACGGTGACACCCCTGTTCCTGGCCACCGACAGCGACAACGAGGCCAAGTACCAGACGCGGTTGATCTTCGGCATTTTCTTCTGATCGCCGGGGAATGTGATCGGCCGATGGAACAGCCGCGGCGATCGGAACGAAGGGCGAAGGGAGCAAGACGGATGCCGCGCGACCCGGCGTCCGTTTTGCCATGATCGGGCAAGTCGCACGCCCAATACCACCGCCGAGAAACTGTCTCATGCCCACGAATCGAAAAACCGGCCTCGGCTTGCGGCATTCGCTGCTGGTTGTGCCCTTGATCGCGATGGTGGTGGGGCTGCTCGGGTGTATGAGCCTGGAGCAGATGGCTCCCCCGGTGGATCAGAACCTCGTTCAGCTCAGCGCCGCCTTGGACGCCCCGGTGCGGGCCGATGAAGCCACGCTCGCCCGAGGTCGGCACGTCTTCATCAACAGGTGCATCTCCTGCCACAGCCTCGAGCCGGTGAACCGGTATTCCGCCGAGGAGTGGAAAACCATCCTCCCGGAGATGTCCGAGGAGGCCAACCTCACCGAGGGTCAGCAGGCGGACCTGCTGGCCTACGTGTTAACCGCGCGGCGGTTCATCGACCTATACCCGCAAGCAACAAAGCCTTGAAGCCCTCCGCCATGAGCACCGGGTCTCGAACGAGCCGCGCCTCCGCACACGCCGCCGACCACTTTTACACCGCCATGACGCACCCATCGCTCTAACCCCGCCAAGGGAGAAGCCGAGGTAGTTAAGATACGCTTTTCCCAACGCCCGTTGAGAAAGGCGGCCGACCATGTACCGTGGCGACATGAAGTCCGACCTGCCATTCGACATCGACGCGGTGGTCGAGGGCCGCGCGCGCTTGACGCCATCACAGGCTCTCGCTCTCTATGAGCACGCCTCGTTGCACGACCTGGGTCGGTGGTCCTCCGCGGTGTGCGATCGCCTGCACGGCGACCGCCTGCGCACCTACGTCATCGACCGCAACATCAACTACACCAACGTCTGCTCGGCACACTGCACCTTCTGTGCATTCCGTCGTGACGGGGACGAGCCGGACGCCTACACCCTGACCATCCAGCAGCTGCACGAGAAGGTCGAGGAGTTGCTGGCGATCGGGGGAACCCAGGCCTTGCTCCAGGGCGGGATGCACCCGGGTTTGCCGATCGAGTTCTACGAGGACCTGTTGCGCGGCTTGAAGCAGCGGTTCCCGCGCCTGCACATCCATGGGTTTTCCCCGCCGGAGTTCGTAGAGTTCGTGGCGGTGTTCAGGCTCGATGGGTTCCCCACCACCAAGCCCGGGCGCAGCGGCGACCTGCCCCCGGAGGTTTGGCAGGCCAAGCTCGAGGCCATCATGCGCCGGCTGATGGCCGCCGGGCTGGACTCGGTCCCCGGCGGCGGGGGTGAGATCTTCGCCGAGCACGTGCGCCGCCGAATCGGCCTGGGCAAGGCCACCGCGGATCAATGGTTGGAAGTCATGGCCTGCGCCCACCGGCTGGGCATGTTCACCAGCGCGACAATGATGTTCGGGCACATCGAAGGCGTGGCCGACCGCATCGACCACATCCACCGCATCCGCCAAGCCCAGGACCGCGCCGTCCAACAACATTGGCCCGGCCGGTACGTCTCGTTCATCGCCTGGCCGTTCCAGCGCGAGAATACCCCCCTGGGTCGTCTGCCCAACTGGGACCCGCAAGCCGGCGAGCCGTTCCCCGGCGATGAAGTGGCCGCGGGCCGAGCCCACCCCTCAGCGGGGAAATCCCTCCGTATGGCCGGAGCCACCGAATACCTGCGAGTCCAGGCGATCGCACGCTTGTTCCTGGACAACATCCCCTCGATCGGCAGCTCCTGGGTCACGATGGGCCCCAAGATCGGCCAGATCGCCCTGTTCTTCGGCGCCAACGACATGGGCAGCGTGATGATGGAAGAGAACGTG
>JAJUHR010000395.1 GCA_029267795.1 Planctomycetota bacterium | reverse complement strand
TGCGGGAAGTCTACGACCAGATCGTGGCGTGGTGTGCCCCAGCCGATCGCCGCCAGGCACGGCCTCTGTCGCATTGGAGTCAGCCCATCGCCACGATGCTGCAGCGCGTCTACAACGGGGTGGAGCTGAGCCGACATCGGGCCGACGACCACCCCTTGATCCACGCCCTGGAAGCGATCGGCCAGCTGCTGCGCAGCCAGGCGGAGCTCGACCCGGACGCCCCCGATACGCCGCGCGTCTCCCTGGCCGGGGCTATCGCGGTAACGCTGTCACGGTTGTCGCAACTCCCAGCCGCGCCGTTGGAGGGGGGCGATCCCGCCGTAGAAATCCTCGGTTGGTTGGAGCTGCAGCTCGACGACGCCCCCGCGATCGTGGTCACGGGCCTGAACGAAGGGCTGGTCCCCCAGAGCGTCGGCGCCGATGCGTTTCTGCCGGAGACCCTCCGCAGCGTGTTGGGCCTAACCGACGACCGGCGCCGCTTCGCCCGGGACCTGATGACGCTCAGCGCCATCGTGGCCAGTCGGCAGCACGTGACCTTGATCGCTGCGCGTCATGACCGCGAAGATCAGCCCTTGGCGCCCAGCCGCTTGCTCCTGGCCTGCGGCGAGGATCGCCTGCCGCAATGCATCGAGCGGTTCTACGGCGACCGCAGCGAACCCACCGAGCGTATGGCGTCGCCGATCCTGCACACCCACGCGCCGATCAGCCGGTTCGTACTCCCCCGCCCGCAGCCCGCGCAGCCGATCGACTCGCTGTCCGTCACGGCGTTCAAAGATTATCTCGCGTGCCCCTACCGGTTTTACTTGAAGCACGTGCTGAAGCTGTGCAGCTTCGACGACCGTGCCGTGGAACTTGACCAACGGGCCTTCGGCACGCTGGCCCACGAGGTGCTGCGGCGGTTCGGCCGGACCGAGCTGGCCGCTTCGAGCGATGAGTTGGCCATCGCCCGCTATTTGCGTGATCAGCTCGACGCGATCGCCCACGAGCGATATGGATCAAAGCCGCCGGCCTCTGTAGAGATACAGGTCGAGCAGATGCGACACCGCCTCGAAGCGTTCGCGTCCTGGCAGGCCGAGCAGGCGAAAGACGGGTGGGTCGTGCTGGCGGATCGCGTCGAAGCCGAGATGTCCGCAACGATCGGGGTCGACGGCCGCCCCTTCACGATCGTCGGCCGGATCGACCGCGTCGACCGCCACGCCGACGGGCGGTACCGGATCATCGACTACAAGACATCCGATGCGCCCAAGACGCCGGGGAAGCAACACCAGCAGGGCCCCAAAACCAACCCGCGCTGGGTCGACCTGCAGTTGCCGCTGTATCGCACGCTCGCCGAAACCGTCGGGGTCGTCGGCGAGGTGCAGCTCGGGTACGTGGCGTTATCCAAGAAAGCGCCTCACGCGGATTTCCTCGCGGCGGACTGGTCCGAGGATGTACTGGCTTCGGCTTTGGACGAGGCGCGGCGTGTGATCCGAGCCATCCGCGCCGGCGTGTTTTGGCCGCCGGGCGAGCCGCTGCGGCATCCCGATGGTTTCGAGCGGGTTTGTCTGGACGGATGCCTCGACCGGCGCCTGATCATCGACAGGGCGTCTGGGTTGGCTGCCCACGCCTCGGGGGAGGGCGCCCCATGACCGCGCCACGGCAACGCACCGACTTTCAGCCGCTTGGTCATGAGGTGATCCGCGCCTCCGCCGGCACGGGGAAGACTTTTGCGCTAAGCGGTCGCTACCTGCAGTTGCTATGGCGGGGAGCCACGCCGGATACGATCCTGGCTGTCACGTTCACGCGCAAGGCCGCGGGCGAAGTCCTCGAACGCGTGCTGCGGCGTCTGGCCCGCGCGGCGCAAAGCGCGCAAAGCGCCGCGGAGCTGGGCGGGGAGATCGGCGTGCGGGACCTGTCCCGCCGGGACGCGCTACGGATGCTCGCGACGGTGTGCCGGTCTCTGCACCGAGTGGCGATCTCGACGATCGACAGCTTCTTCTATCGCATGGCCAGCTGCTTCCGGCACGAGCTGGGCCTGCCGCCCCGCGCCACCATCGTGGCTGAGGACGACCCGCTCGCCCGGCAGTTGCGGGGGCTGGCGATCGATGCGGTGCTCGGCGACGAGGACCTGGACACGCTGGTCGAAATGCTCCGCAGGCTCGACCACGGACAAGCCGGCCGGACTGTCACCGA
>JAJUHR010000099.1 GCA_029267795.1 Planctomycetota bacterium | reverse complement strand
GTGCTGATGCCGTGGTTGCGGAACGACCGCATCCGCCCGGCCAGCGCCTCGTCGTCGGTGGTGACCATGCCGCCTTCGCCGGTGGTCAGGTGCTTCACAGGATGGAAGCTGAACGCGGACAGGTCGGCGAGGCTGCCCACGGGCCGGCCGCGGTACGTCGCCCCCGCCGCGTGGCAGGCGTCCGCCACCAGCGCCAGCTTGTGCCCCTGGGCGACGGCGCGCAGCGCCTCGTACTCGCAGGGCTGACCCGCGTAATCGACCGCGACGACCGCCCGCGTCCGCGGCGTGACCTTCTTTTCCACCAGCGATGGGTCCAGCAACAGCGTGTCCGGTTCCACGTCGCAGAACACGGGCGTCGCGCCCTGGTACACCACGCAGTTCGCCGACGCCGCGAACGTCATCGGCGGCACGATCACCTCGTCCCCCGGACCGATCCCCAGGGCAAACATCGCCGCGTGCAGCGCCGCCGTCCCGCTGGACACCGCCACGGCGTGGCCGGCGCCCACCCGTTCGGCGAACGCCCGCTCGAACGCCGAAACCTCCGGGCCCGTCGTCAGCCAGTCCGAGCTCAGCGCCCGCACCACGGCGGCGATGTCGTCTTCGTCGAGCCACTGGCGACCGTAGGGGATCACTCCGCTCATAACCCGTGCTCGGCACAATAACGGTCGACCAGGGACCGGATATCCTCGACGCTCAGCCAATGGGAGTTGTTGCCGCTGGAATAACTGAACCCCACCGGGCACGGCCGGCCGCCCTCGGCAGCAAAGTATTCCCCGTGGCTCCACCACGCCTGAGTGGGTTGGATCACGAAGTGGTCGGCAAACTCCAGCGTGTGCCAGGCTTCGTCCGCCGGCACCAACACCTCGTGCACCTTCTCGCCGGGACGGATGCCCACGACCTTCGTCTGCGCTTCCGGGGCGATCGCCTTGGCCATGTCCAGGATCCGGTAGCTGGGAAGCTTGGGCACAAAGATCTCCCCGCCGCGCATCCGCTGCAGGCAGCCCAGCACGAAATCCACCCCCTCCTGCAGCGTGATGGAGAACCGCGTCATGTTCGGATCGGTGATCGGCAGGGTGCCCTCGGCCTTCTTCTTGAGGAAAAACGGCACGACCGAGCCCCGGCTGCCCAGCACGTTGCCGTACCGCACCACGGAGAACCGCGGGCCGCTGGCCCCGGCCATCGAGTTGCCCGCGACGAACAGCTTGTCCGAGCAGAGCTTGGTCGCCCCGTAGAGGTTGATTGGGTTCGCCGCTTTGTCCGTGCTCAGGGCGATGACCGACGGGACCTGCTGGCGGATCGCCGCCCGGATCACGTTCTGCGCCCCGAACACGTTGGTCTGCACCGCCTCGAACGGGTTGTACTCGGCAGTGGGCACCTGCTTCAGCGCCGCCGCGTGCAGCACCACGTCCACCCCACGGAACGCCTCCTCCAGCCTCTGCTGGTCGCGCACGTCCCCGATGAAGTACCGCAGGCACTTGTGACGGGCGACCGGCAGCGACTGCTCCATCTCAAACTGCTTCAGCTCGTCCCGAGAGAAAACGATCAGCCGGTGCGGCTGGTAACGCTCGAGGATGGTTTTGACCATCTGTTTGCCGAAGGAACCGGTCCCGCCGGTGATCAATACCGATCGATTGTTAAACATCAAACCCAAACTCCGGATGGGGCGGTGGTCCCATCAAGGCAACAGTATTCTCACCGGGCTTGGGACACGACCCTCGCTCCCTGAAAAAAACGTAACGCCGGTCACAGGTAAGGGGCTGGGCACTTCGCCGCTGATGCCGAAATGGCACCCCGCCGGCCGATCAAGCCGCTGGCCGAAGCGTCGCCAGGGATCGTTGCTTTGCCAGCCCATCGCCGAGCTGAGCGTAGCGTCGCGAAACGGCTAAGGCGATGTGCCATCGCGTGCTCTAAACACCGCGAGCCTCTAATACCCCCCGCCGGGCCCGTGCCACGGCCCCACGCTCCCGGCACAACTCGGCCCATCGCTGCCGTATCATGGATGGCTGGCTTGATCACCAGACGAAGAGCTGGCCCACGGACCAAGCGAGGCGATGCTAATTCGATGGCGGCGGGGTGTCAACGCCGACCGTGGCTATACCACGATGCGGGCCGGGCCGGACGCATCGATGGTTTGCTTTGTGCAAGGCGTCCGTTAAATTGCGGCCCCGGTTGTGCTCCCGCCGTCCCATGGCCCGCGGCTTGGCCGCTCGCCTCGGTTGCCCCGTGGCTTGAATGGAGTGCGTGCTTATGCGCCTTCGCGTTCACCCACACGCGATTCGAAGACCCGGCCTCGTGGCGCTGCTCCTGGCCTGGAGCGCAGCGGCGGGCTGCTCGGTCTTCACGGGATCGGCGTTTCATGGCAAGGGCTCGACCGCTGCCCCAAGCGCCGCCTCGCCATCGCCGACAACCCCCGAGCCCGACCTGGCCGCCACCCATCCGGCGGTCGTGGACCGCCAAGTGGTGACCGTCCGCGTTCCAGCGCAGCAGGAAGCCCCGCCCGCCGACTACATCGTCGGCCCCAACGATGTGCTGTTCGTCAACGTATTCGGCGACCCGAAGCTCAGCAGTTCGGTCCTGGCGGGCGACCGGGCTTTGGGATCGCGCGTCGACGGCGCGGGGACCGTGCAACTCCCCCTGGTCGGATCGGTCCAGGTCGCCGGGCTGACGCTCGGTCAGATCCAGCAGAAACTCCAGCAGGCCTACGCGAAGTACATCTCACAGCCCTGGGTGGTCGTCGAGATCGTCGAACCCCAGAGCCAGCCCCTCTACCTCGTGGGGGAGTTCAACAGCCCAGGCGTGTATTACATGGACCGCCCGACCAACCTCGTCCAGGCCATTGCCCTGGCGCACGGGGTCAAGCCCGACGCGCACATCCGCGGCGCACGCGTCCTGCGGAACGACCGCGTGCTCCCCGTGGATATTTACCGCTTGCTTCACGAGGGGGCGTTCGACCAGAACGTCTGGCTGCACCCCAACGACACGATCTTCGTGCCCGACAGCAAGGATCAGCAGGTGTTCGTCCTCGGCGAGGTCGCCCGACCCGGCGCCGTGCCCATGATCCGCGGCCGGCTCACCCTCACCGAGGCGATCGCCCTGGCAGGCGGGCCGCTGAAAGCCGGCACCGACCTGAAGCGCATCGGCATCATCCGGTCGCTATCGCCCACCCGCGGTGAACTGATCGTGATCGACTTCCGCAGGGTCCTCGAGGGGGCCGCGTGGCCGTTCCCGTTGATGGCCGGCGACATCGTCTACGTCCCGCGGACCGAGCTGGGCCGGTGGAACGACGCGATTCGCGAGATCCTCCCCACCCTGCAGGTGATCAGCGCTGCCCTACAGCCGTTCGTACAGGTCCAGTTCTTGGCCGACGGCGGAAACAACTGATTCGGCACCCGCCGGAAAAAAGAACCGAACCCAGGAGCGGGTCTTTCTTCGGGCGGTTCCGGGGGTTGTTTAGGTTTTTTCCGGGAGGGCTGTTCCGAGGGATTCCAGGGGATTCCGAGGGTTTCCGGGGGGATTCGGGAGGCCGGGGGTTTTTGATCGTACTTACGGTTCGCTGCAAGAGATCGTTCAATACGCCCCGTAGCCGGTCAACACCACCCCGACGGTGCGCGCGAGGATATACAGGTCCAGCCAAACGTTGGCGTTGCGGATGTAGTACGCGTCGAGGCTGACGCGCTCCCGATAGGTCGTGTTGTTGCGTCCCGAGACCTGCCACAGGCCGCTGAGCCCGGGTTTAGCCTGCAGATACAGGTCGAACATGTCGCCATAGCGCGGGATCTCCGATTCGATGATCGGGCGTGGGCCGATCAGGGTCATCTCGCCCTTGAGCACGTTCCAGATCTGGGGTAGCTCGTCCAAGCTCGTGCGGCGGAGGAATCGGCCGATGCGGGTGATCCGCGGGTCGTCCTTGATCTTCTGGTTGCGATCCCACTCCTCACGCAGCCGGGGATGCGCCGCCAAGTATTGCTGCAGGACCTCGTCGGCGTTTTCGACCATCGAGCGGAACTTCCACGCCTTGAACCTTCGACCGCCCCGCCCGATGCGGACGTGGCCATAGAAAATCGGCCCGGGCGAGTCCAATCGCACCAGCAGAGCAACCAGGCCGATCAGCGGTAACACGGCGGCAAACAGCAGCAGCGTCAGCGGCAGTTCCCACAAGCGCTTGACCAACTCGCGTCGAGTGCGCGACAGGGAGCTTGGCCAGGAGAAGCCCTGGCCGAACGGGCCCGAAGACGCGGCCCATAACCGCGGCAACCCGAGCGTATCGGGCAACACTAGCGTGCGAGAGAAATAGTGTTGGCTGTCCGCGAGACGGTCGGCCAGATCGCCTTGCGGATCGGCGTCGCCCGTCAACACGGCGTAATGCACGCCCAGCTCCTGGCTCAGCGCCTCCGCCTGGTCCAAGCCGCCCACCACCGGCACGCCCCGCACGGGGCGACGGTTCGGCGTTTGGTCGTCCAGGACCGCGATGGGCTTAAGCCCAAACGCCGGTTCACGCTGCAGCGCGCGGATGGTGTCACGCTGCGAAGAGCCGGCCCCGACCACCACCACCGATTGGCCCCACCAGGGACGGGACGAGCACGCCGCACGCAACGTCCACCGGCCCGCCGGGACCAGAACGCAAGACAACGCCCACCCGATCGCCAAGCTGCCCCACGTGGCCAGCGGCGGCAGACCCCCAAACATCAGGCCCGCACCGATGACCGCGTACACGCCCGTCAGCGTGTACGTGATCAGCCGCAACTCCGCGGCGGGGGCGATCGCCACGCCGGGGTATAACCCGCTGGCCCCGAAGGCGATCAGCATCACCATCGGGAACGGCCAGATCGAACCCAACAGCCCAATCAGCGATCCGGACCCGGCGCAGCCACCCAGGCACAGGCCTGCCGACACCGCCACGGTCAGGCCCAACAGGTCCGCCGCCACGATCAACGTGGTGGTCAGCAGCGGTTGCGTCTGCGGCTGAGGCACGCCAACACCGCGCGGGGCAGTTACGGAGGCGGGCCCATACGTTTCATACCCGGTGTAGATCCCAATCCCTGCGTTAGTCTCGGTCATGCTCGCCCCTGTCGTTGATGGGTGCCCGACGTCCTTGCCGGTTCCCTTGCTTGGTCTGGGATGCCCTCGCGTGGCGGCGATACACCGGCGTGTTCACTGCCCGTGCGTTTGATTTCCATCGGATCGTTCACCGCCTGGATACCGTTGGTCACCGAGATTTTTTGGGGTCCGATAGTGTCGATCGTCACCCCCGCCGTCCCACCCGCGGACCAAGGCATTGTGGACAATTCCCCGGGTCGATCAACTGGGCTGGCGGTTGTGGCACACACCTCCCAGTGCCATCGCGCCGTTCTCGCGGGAGTTTACAAGATCGGATCGGGTAATTGCGACGCTTGATTGCCCGAGGTGCCCTCCGGCTTGGCCTGCAGCGGCTAAGTGCCTTTGCACCCCGGCGACAGATCGTTGCTCACCTTGCTCAGCCCCGCCCCGAGCGCGTCGCTTCGACTCCTCCCGCTCCCGTTGGTACACTTGGCCAATATATCAGCTCCGAAAGCCAACGTCTGCTGTTCGCGGGCACGAGACGGAGCGATCCCCAGGTCAACCCGGTCGTGGGACGGGACGGCGTATCGCAGCCGGGAGTGGACCGGCCGCCTGGACTGGAAAGGAAGCGCTATGAGGTTCGGGGTCGGCGGGACGCTGGGGGCAGGTCGATTCGGGGTGCTTTTCTTGATGGTGTGGGCAAATGGCCAGTTGGCAGCGGCCCAACCGATCTTGGCCGAAGCACCTCAGAACCGGTCGTGGGCGGTCACCACCGAAACCACCAAAGCGGTTTTCGTAGGGGATGAGCGCACCGGCGACCCTCAGATCGTCCTTCGCCGATCTGCGGTTGCGGGCAACGTGCTTTATGCCCGAATCGCTTCAGACGCCCGCCAGTGTGTCTTGCGTTCAGTGAACGTTGAGCTCCCCATACCGACGGTTCCCCGTCAGGACGTGCAGTTGGCGCTCGACGGTCGTCCGGATCAGCCACGCCTGGCCGTGGATCGGGCAGAACCCGCCTCGCTTCAACCGGATTGGCAGCGCCTGATCGCAGCCACCGACGACCTCAACATCACCATCACCTTGGTTGGGGCTACGTACGCAACCCTTTGGTTCACGCAGGGCCGTTTACCCGACGCGGTCGCAGCCGAGTCGCCGGATGGCCTGTCGGGCCCAGCTCCGCCGCAGGCGGGGGTGGTCCGCCAGCACCTGCGCATGCCGGTGGTCCAGAGCGAGCTGACCCACGACGGCGAACCGAATTGGATCCCCTTCCTCTCGGCGGGGATCGACTTCACCAACGCCTACTACTACCACGGCATCGGCCAAGACAACAGCGACATGATCGTCCAGCCCCGCGCCGACGTCACCTTGAACGTCATCCAGGGCGATGAAGAATCCTGGCTCGACGGGATCGACCTGAGGGTCGGCGCTCGCAGCAGCCATCACTTCGGCGACACCGGCAGGGACTTGGCCGGCGGGCGGGACAAGTTCTACGAGCTGGATTTTATCGGCGGCTTCGCGGTGCGCGCCTTCGACGCCTGGACCTTCGACCTGGCTTACGTCAACCGCGTCGGCACAAACGATCAGCTCAACGACGTCCATCAGGTCGAGCTCCGCATTACGTTCGACGACGGGGACCCCAATTACCCATCCCAGTGGTGGCCGTACGCCTTGGTCGTCTTTGAGGCCGAGGGCGAGTCGGACGCCGGCAACGACCCGCCGCACAGCGACCTAGGTACGTACCTCGAACTGGGGGTGCGCCCGAGCCTGGAACTCCTGGGCCTGGG
>JAJUHR010000199.1 GCA_029267795.1 Planctomycetota bacterium | reverse complement strand
CGGGTTGGTCGATGCGCTGGCGGATCAACTGGCGCTGATCGAAGCGGGGATCGACTTTACCGATCAGGAAGACGTGGTGCCTGTCCCGCCGGGATCGCTGGATGATCGTTTAGCGCAGGTCGGCATGCGCCTGGGGGACTTGCTGGGGCGCAGCCGCCCGTGGAGTGCCCTCGAGTCGCTGCCGCGTGTGGTGCTGGTCGGCCGACCAAGCACCGGCAAGAGCACGCTGTTCAATGCGCTGCTCGGCCGCGAACGGGCCGTCACCTCTCCGCTGCCGGGGACCACGCGAGACGTGCTGATGGAGCCGCTGACGCTGCGTGACGTCGAGGGCCGCTGCGTGGAGGTCATGCTGGTCGACGTGGCCGGGTTGGACTCGCCACAGGGGGCGCTCGACCGCGATGTCCAGGCTGCTGCCCGCTGGGCGATCCGTAGCGCCGATCTGCTCCTGTACCTGCACGATGCTGGCGAGCATCTCCAACTCGATACGGATTTCGCTGCGTGGCTGCAAGACGGCCCTACGGCCGTGCCGCCGGTGGTACGCGTCCGCACCAAAGCGGACTTGGCACCCGCCCCCGGCAAGGCTGCCCCCGCCAGCGACGCAGACGTCGCCGTCAGCGCCGTCACGGGCCAAGGGCTCGACGCGTTGCGAGCGGCCATCGCGCAGCGCCTCGGCGGCCGGGCGGTCAGCATCGCGGCTGAAGCTTTGGCGCTGCAACCCCGCCATGAATCCGCACTGCGTCAGGCCCGTGAGCACCTGGAAGCGGCTCGCGCCCTGCTGACGCGCCAGCGGGCTGCCCGCCACATCGACCGAGCGGAGCTCGTGGCCGGCTACCTGCGTCAGGCGTTGGACGAGCTAGCTGGCTTGGGCGGCCGGATGACCCCGGACGAGGTGATCGGCCGGGTGTTCGCCCGCTTCTGCATCGGCAAGTGATCGGCCCGCCGCGTCCGCCGCCCCCCTGATTCCACCGCGGCTAGCGGGACCCGGCAGCGCGATCCGATGAAATAAGCTGACACCGGCCCAGCGAGGGCCTATCCTGATCGGTCAACCATGGCGGGCCCACCCGACAAAACGCACAGCCCCCGGATCGTCAACCGCAAGGCCAGGCACGATTACCACATCCTCGACACGCTCGAGGTCGGGGTGGTGCTGCAAGGCAGCGAGGTCAAGAGTGTCCGCAACGGGCAGGTGAACCTCGCCGGCGGGTACGCGCGCGTCGAATCCCCAGCGATGGAGCTGTACCTCTACGACGTCGACATCGCCCCCTACGCCCACGCCGTAGGCCCCTACGCCCACGAGCCCAAGCGCCCCCGCAAGCTGCTGGCCCACAAACACCAGATCGCCAAGCTGCTCGGCCAGACCAGCGCTAAGGGCGTCACGATCGTCCCGCTGGAGATGTACTTCGTCCGCGGCAGGGTCAAACTCACCCTGGGCGTTGCCGAAGGCAAAAAAGCCTACGACAAACGGCAAACCCTCAAGAAAACCGAAGCCGATCGGCAGATCCGCCGCGGCCTGACCCGCAAGGTGATTTGAGCCGCCAACGTGGCCCTGAAACGGGGTCAGGACCTGCCGCTGAAAAGGAAATACTCCATCAGCTCATGCCCGTGCTTGATGTGCAGGTCCGCGGCGGCGGCGTTGGCCTCGCTGAACGGCCTCTTGAGGACGCCCTGCATGCGCTGGCCGCAGATCGCGAAGGGCACCGGCGTCGGGTCGTGCTTGCGCGTCGACACGCACGTGTAGTGGTCCGGCATATACAGGATGCGGTAGTCGGGCCCACGCCGCTCCAACGCCTGATGGATCGGGCCCACCACGTGCTGATCGATCGCCTCGATCGCGGCTACCTTCGTGGCGGCGTCGGCCGAGTGCGACGCCTCGTCCGGCGACTCCAGGTGCACGCACACCACGTCGTAATCGTGCAGCGCGTCCACCGCGTGCCGGCCGGCGGCGGCGTAATCCGTGTCGTGGTAGCCGGTCTGGCCCGGCACGTCCAGGCGATCCCAGCCGATGAAGCTGGCGATCCCCGCGAGCAGGTCCACCGCTGTGATCATCGCCCCGCGCAGGGCGAACCGCGACGCGAAGCTGGGGACCACCGGCTTTTGGCCCTGCCCCCACGGCCACAGGTGGGTCGCAGGCGACAGGCCCATCTCCCGGCGGGTCTGGTTGATCTCGTGCCCGGCCAGGAAGCGCTCGCTGGTTTCGATGATTCGATGCAGCAGCGGCGCGGGCCCGCCGCGGGGAAGGTGTTTGCGGATCGGCTGGCCGGGGATGTCGTGCGGCGGCGTGGTGGCGACCGACGCCCAGTCCCGCCCGCCGCTGTCCCCGCGCCCCGACGAATCCACCATGATGTTCCGGTAGCTGACGCCGGGGTACATCGCCAAGTCCGGCAGCTCCACCGCCGCCACGAAGTCCGCTAGCAGCTTCCGCCCTTCTTCCGAGCTGATGTGCCCCGCCGAGTGGTCCTGCATCAGCCCATCGATCACGGTGACGAAGTTGACGCGGAAAACCCAGTCGCGCGGGTCCATCTCGATCCCCAGCGAGGCGGCTTCCAGCGGCGCACGGCCCTTGTGGTACTTCCGGGGGTCGTATCCCAGCAGGCTCATGCTGCACACGTCCGACCCACACGGGAACCCTTCGGGCGTCGTGGCCGCCGTGCCCTGCCGGCCCTCGATGCTCAGCCGGTCGGTGTTCGGTTTACGCGCCTCCTCGAAGGGGGTCTTGCCGTCCAGCTCCTCCAACGGGAAGTCGGCGGCCCCATCCGGGATGATCACCACGTACTTCATGTTGTCCATGCTTCGACCCGTTCGCGGCCGGTGCGTTCCTGGCCAAGCCCAAGCCGCGACCATGCGAAAGAGATTTTAGCCTTGAGATCGTGCGGGTGGCGGCGCTTTTTTTTCACGCTCGCAGGTCCAACCCCGTAGCCCATCCCGCAAGACCGGGTGGGAGCCGGGCTAGAACTGGATCGGCAGGCCTTCCGCTTTCCACTTGCGGATCAGCAGTTGGATCTCGTCGAGCACGGCCTGCAGCCGCCGGGCCGAATCGTTGAGATTGTCGTACAGCGCCGGGTCGTTAAGGAACTTGCTTACAGTGCCCTCCCCCTCGCGCACATCCTCCACCATCAGGCGGGTCGAGCGGATGGTGCCCGCCAGTTCATCGGCTACCGCCACGTACTGGTCGGTCAGCCGGTCGATGTCGACGGCCGCCCGGTCCATCAACTGGTTGGCGCGTTCGATGGTGCCGTTGAGCTTCTCGGTCAGTTGCTTCAGGTTCGCGGCGGTGGTGAACACGTCGCCGCGCAGCTCCGCGGAGCCGGCCCACTGGTTGAGGCCCTCGATGACGCCCTGCAGCTCCACGAGCCGCTGGTCGGCGCGGGCCAGGACGGTCGCGAGGTTCCCCATCGCGTTACCGGCGTCGACGTCCGCCACCGACCGCTGCTCGATCAGCTTGTTCAGGCTGTTGGCCACCTGGACCCATTTTTCACTGAGTCGGTTGAACGAATCGGCCATCCGACTGAAATCCATCGCCGGCCCGCTCATCGCTGCCTGCAGCTCCCCCGCTAACTGGCTGACCAGCGTCAGCGCCTCGCCCTCGATGACAGCCGAGCCGTCGGTCGGCAGGTACTCCAGCGGCGCCTCTTCGTCCAGGCGCTGGGGCTCGAAGGCCAGCGTCGGGCTGCCGCCCAGCAGGGGGCTTTCCGCCCGGCAGCGCACGGCCTGAGGCACCCGCACGTCGCTGCGGATCAGCGTGGTCACCACGACGCCGCGCTGGGGCGGCTCCTGGAACCCCACGGACACCACCCGCCCGATATCCAGCCCGCTCAGCTTCACCCGGCTGCCCTCGGATAGGCCGCTGGCGGTGGCCAACAACACCCGCACTTCGTACCCACGCTCCGCCCAGCGAGGGACGTACCCGAACAACAGCAGGAGCACCGCCACCCCGGTCAGGCCCGCCAGGGCCGTCAGCCCTACCACGATGTTGTGAACCCGTTCTGTCATGGCTTACCTTCCTTGGTTCAGCCGGCCCGCCGCTTCGAGCGACGACCGATCCGGCCCGCCCGTCGCGATCGGTTCGAACCCCTTGCGGATCCGCTCCAGGTCCTCCGGTTCGGCCTGACCGCGGATGAACCGCTGCACGAACTCGTTGTCGCTGGCGTGCACCGTGCGGGGATCGCCGTCGACGACCACCGCCCCGTCGTGGAGCATCACCATGCGGTCCGCGACCTTGTCTGCGCTGTGCATGTCATGTGTCACCACCACGCTGGTGATCCCCAGACGCCGCCCCAGGGTCACGATCAACTCGTTGATCACGTCTGACCGCACCGGGTCCAGCCCCGTGGTCGGTTCGTCGTACAGCACCACCTCGGGCCCCAGCACGATCGCCCGGGCCAGCGCCACGCGCTTGCGCTGCCCGCCCGACAGGTCGGCCGGCATCTTG
>JAJUHR010000384.1 GCA_029267795.1 Planctomycetota bacterium | reverse complement strand
TGCCGCGGCGAGGGAGTGTCTCGCCCAGCCAAAGCGCCCCCGGAAGGACTGTGAGGCAACGGCAGCCGCGGCCGCGAGCCGGATTCAGCCGGCCGGTTCCGCGAGTCTGCTGAGGTCGCGTTGTCTTGAGCCACATTCATGACCGGCAGCCTATCGGAGGTCTGAACGTCGAGGCTCGACCCATTTTTCATCTACCCCGGCAGCGAGGCGACGTTCAATGCACCACCATCGGCTCGCTGATCGGGTAATTGCTCGGCATGCCCGCGGACGTCAGGTCGCGCTCCGAGTGAAACTTCAGATCGGCAAAGCGGTCGTCCCGCAGGATGACCGGGCGGATGAACACAAACAGCGTCGAGATCGAGTCCTCGTCTCGTTGATTGCTGAACAGGTGCTTCAGCAGTGGGATCCGGTCCAAAAAAGGCACCGAGTCGATATCCGAGGTCACGTTCTTTCGGTTGAGCCCCCCGACGATGATGGTGTACCCGTCCGGGATCGTGACTTCGCTTTCAACCTTGTTGGTTTGACGTGGAGGCGGGATCCCCTCGCTGCCGGTGCCGGTGAAGCTGTTGAGCGCCACGGAGTATTCCAAGCCCAGGTGGTCTCCGAGGCTGATGTGGGGCGTCACCGAGATCTCGGTTCCGGCCGAGACAAACCCCCCAAAACTGGTGGTGGACACGGTCTCGGAGGCGTTGACGCTGGTGAACGGCTCCTCCTCGACGCTGGAGAGCGTGCCGGTGGCGTTGTCGTTCACCAGCAGCTTCGGGGCGGACACGACCCTGGCGCGCGTGTGGGTCGACAAGGCCCGGATGATCACGTTGGCCACATCGGAGCCGACCAGCGCCCCGGTGAATCCACGGCCCGGCAGCAGGGTCAGCGCCGCGGTGTTGGGGTTGACGGTGCTGAGCCCGAACGAGCTAAACGTGAGGACCTGGCCATCGTCAGCCGAAGTCCTGCGCGACAATTCGACGCCGAGAGAAAAATCGTCGCTGGTGTCGATCGTCACGATCGTGATCTCGATCAGGACCTGCGGCCGGCGGATATCCAGCATCTTGATCAGGTTCTCGTAGATCGCCTGCACCTCGGGGGCGGCCACCACGATGATGCTGTTCGTGTTCTGGTCCGCGGTGACCATCGCTCGCTGGGTGCGCAGGCTCGTGGGGCCGGTTTTTTTCTCGTCCGGCGCGGCTTTTTCGGGGGGAGGCGCCGTCTGCGCCGCGGGTTGCTCTTGCAACCTGTAGGGCGTCAGGGCTGAGGACGCCGCGGGCGGAGGGGGCAGCGGCGTCATCTCAGCGGGTCGGGCGCCCGATGGTGGCGTTGGCTGCGCGCCGGATTCGGGCTTGGAGGGTTCTTCGCTGGACGGGGCGGCCTGCGGCTCGGATTCCAGGGCGCGGATCGTTTCCAGGACGTCCGCCGCGGTGGTGTTGATCAGCTTGTAGACACGGATCGGGCTTTGGGAAGCGGGGGCCGGCACGTCCAGGTCGGCCATCAGCGCGCCGATCCTCGTGTGGATCTCCGGCGTGGCGGTGACGATCAGCAGCCCGGAATCCTGATCGATCGCGGAACGGTAGGACCGCCCGCCGTCTTGCGTGCCCATGAGGTCTCGAATCAGCCGGTCGACCCGCTGGGGCGAGATCACCTTGAACTGATACGCCTTGGTTTCGACGCCTAAGGAAACATCCAGCCCCTGGATGATTCGAACCGCTTCGTCCACCCAACGTTCAGGGCCCACAACTACCATTTGATTGGAGTACTCATCGTGCGCGATGTCGAACCCCTCCAGGCGCGCCCCGGGCGCGGCCCCCGGCGTTTGCGCCAAATACATCGCCTGCACCAGCTTCAGGGTTCGAGGGGCCAGTTGCGATGCCGATTGGTATCGAACCGGCACGAACCGGACCGTGGTCTGTTCACCCGGCTGGTCCACCCGGCGGATCAGCTCTTCCAGCCGGGCCATGTTCGAGGCGTAATCCGTCACGATGATCAAGCGCGATTCCGGCACCGCGGTGGCGTTGGCCCCGGGCTCGGTCAGGAACGGCTTGACGATCTGTTCGACGCGCTTGGCATCGCTGTGCTGCAGAGGGAAGACGCGGGTCAATACGTGCGTGGGAATCGCCAGGTCGGCGGGCAGCTCCGCTGCTTCCCCAGCGGGCTTGGCGATCGCGGCCAGATTGGGGGCCGGGGCGATCCTCTTCCACCCCGGCTGACCCGCGTCGATCAACGCCAACCCTTTCATCCGTAGAGCGCTTTCCAGCAAACCCAGGAGCGAGCTGTCGGG
>JAJUHR010000130.1 GCA_029267795.1 Planctomycetota bacterium | reverse complement strand
GCCGATCGGCTGCGGGGTGCCTTTGGAGCAGGAGAGCCCGAAGTTCCGTGCGGCGTTGCTGGCGAACTTCGATTTCCTGTGCCTGCCGATGCCGTGGCGTAAGCTGGCCCCTGAGCCGGGGCGGTACCAGTGGGGGTCGTTGGACGGCTGGGCCGAGTGGATCACGCGCCACCGGGTCCCGGTGATGGCGGGGCCGGTGATCGGCTTCGATCCGCGCATGGCTCCGGAGTGGCTATCGCACGGACGGGGCAACTTCGACAAGCTCCGCGACAGCGTATACGAGCACACCGAGACGGTGGTCACGAGGTATCGCAACGTGGTGACGGCGTGGAACGTGGTGTCCGGCCTGCACCTGAACCACCACTTCAACCTGAACTTCGAGCAGATCCTTGAATTGACGCGGATGTGCACGATGCTGGTGAAGAAGATCCAGCCGGTTGCCAAGGTTTTGGTGGAGATCCGCGAGCCGTTTGGGGAGTATTACAGTTTTCACCAACGGTCGATCCCGCCTTTGATTTACGCCGACTTGGTGGTCCAAAGCGCCGCGAATTTCGACGGGTTTGTGGTCCGGTTCCTGATGGGGCGTGCGACGCCGGGGCAGTCGACACGGGACCTGATGCAGGTCAGCGGTTTGCTGGACCAGTTCCTGGCCCTGGGCAAGCCGGTGCACGTGGTGGCAGCGGCCCCGAGCTTGGTGCTCCCGGATGAGGCCGCGGCCCCCTCCGTGCGGATGTTCGAACCGGGGGCGGGTTATTGGCGCCGGCCGTGGTCGCCGCTGGTTCAGAGCCGCTGGGCCGAGGCGATGTTCCAGGTGGCGATCAGCAAGCCCCAGGTCGAGTCCGTTGCGTGGGGCGAGGTGGTGGACAACCCGGACAGCGAGGTTCCCTCCTCGGGGTTGTTGACCACGAGCCTGGAGGTCAAGAACTCGTTCCGGAGGATCAGGGCTTTGCGGCATCGCTTGCTCGGGGCGGAAGAGAGCCGGGTGTTGGCGGTGACGCCAGAGGGGCCGCCCGCGGCCGAGGGCGCCGGCGAGCAGGCCCCGAAATCGTAAGGGATGGGAATGACCACGAGGCAAGGGCGGTACACAACCGGTTTGCTAACGGGTTTCGTGGGTGTGATGGTGGTGGGGTGCTGGGTAGCATGGTGGGCGCGGCCGGTGCGGGCGGATCGGGTCGGGGGGGAGCCGACGGGGATGCTCATCGACCTGAACCGGGCGGATGTGGATACGCTGGCTTTGCTGCCGGGGATCGGCCCGAGGGTTGCCCGGTGGGTCGTTGATTACCGCCAGGCGCATGGGCGGTTCGAGCGGGTGCAGGAGTTGGACGAGGTGGCTGGTATTGGAGCCAAGACTTTGAACAAGATCGCGCCGTATGTGGTGTGCTTGCCGGTCGGGTCGGTTGAGGGGGCTGGTGTTCAGGCCGGGGGGGCTAGGGATTAAGCAGGGGAGGTGTTCTTACGACGAGGCCGCGTGGTGATGTAGATGGTGGGCCAAGGCCGGGCCTTGAGATGTTGATGGAGGCGGGCTTAGGGATATCTGCGAGGGGTGTCTTCCTCAGGTGCCATGACGGATCAAAGGTTACAGCGTGTGCTACGCCAGAGCGTCGAAACGGATCGGTTGCTGGGCGTCGAATGGGTGCCTCGGGGCCGAGCTGATCCGCGGCTGGGCGAAGGTGAAGGGGCGGTGGCGGCGGGTCCGGGCGACGTGGCCGATCTTCCCGGCCGGCCTTCGGGCCGAGATGGGGCCCAGCAGGGGGCGGGTCCCGTGGTAGAGGATCGGATGCCGCTGTTGTCGATCGCAGCGCCGCGGGAGCGGACGAAAATCGACCGGCAGACCAAGATCGAATTGCTGACGCAGATGGACCTGCAGGAGGTTCGCCCCTGCACGAAGTGCGAGCTGTGCCACGGACGGATCCAGACGGTGTTCGGGGAGGGGGATCCCGACGCGGAGCTGATGTTCATCGGGGAGGGGCCGGGTCAAAGCGAAGACGAGCAGGGCCGGCCATTCGTGGGCCGTGCGGGGGAGATGCTCAACAAACAAATTGCGGCGATGGGCCTAAGGCGCGAGCAGGTGTACATTGCGAACATCGTGAAGTGCCGCCCGCCGAACAACCGGGCGCCGACGCCGGTGGAGGTCGACGCGTGCTGGGGGTACCTGCGGAGGCAGATTCAGGCGATCCAGCCGCGGGTGATCGTGGCGCTGGGGGGGCCCGCGGCCAAGCAGTTGCTGGGCACGACGGAGGGGATCACGTCGTTGCGTGGCCGGTGGCACGTGTTTAGTGGGTTGGTGCCGGAGGGGCCGTCGATCCCGGTGATGCCGACGTTCCACCCGGCGTATTTGCTGCGGTCGTACACGCCGGAGAACCGCAAGAAGGTGTGGTCCGACCTGCAGAAGGTGATGGAAAAGCTTGCGGAGCTGAGGGGGTGAGGTTGTCCGTGAGGGTCACGGCACGTGCTGCGGGTTGGGCTGTGATTTGTAAGTGGCAGCGGGGTCTGATTTTTCATCACATCTGTCCGTCACTTGGGGTTTCAAGTAGGGTCTGCCGGGGGGTCGATAAATGACGGAGGGGCGGGGGTTATGCCACGGCCATGCAAGGGTGGCGTTATTGTGTTTTTTATGGTGTGGTTGGTACGGGGCTTAGGAACTTAAGCGAGCAAGGGCCGGTTCGATGGGGACTATCAGCAGCGGCATCGGGCTGGTCAGCGGCATCAACACCGAGGAGATCATCAGCCAGCTTCTGGCGTTGGAGGCCCGGCCGAAGACCCTGGTCCAGAAGCAGAACGCGGTGCTGACCTCGCAGCAGGTGGCCATCCAGGACATCAACGCCAAGCTGCTGGCGCTGAAGTCTTCGGTGGGCACGTTCATCAACAGCCGGGTGTTCCGCTCGACGTCGGTCAATAGCTCGAACGAATCGGTGCTGACCGCCAGTTCATCGACCAGCGCCACCCCCGGCAGCTACGACTTTACGGTGGCCCGGCTGGTCAGCACGCAGCAGATCATCACGAAGGGGTTTACGGACCGGGACGTGACCGCGGTGGCGCCTTCGGGGGCGACCCTGACGTTCGAGTTTGGCCCGGCGCGGCTGGATTCGAACACGGGCCTGAGCCAGCTCAACGGCGGGACGGGGGTGAACCGCGGGAAGATCCAGATCACCGACCGCTCCGGCGCTTCGGCGGTGATCGATCTGAGCCAGGCGCTGACCGTCGAGGACGTGCTGGAGGCGATCAACAACGCCACGGGGATCAGCGTCACGGCCGGTGTGGACGGCGACCGGTTCCAACTGACGGACACCAGCGGGTCGACCTCCACGAACTTGTCGGTCAAGGAGGTTGGTGGCGGGACCACCGCGGCGGGGCTGGGGCTGGTGGGGTCGGTCGCGTCCAACACGCTTACCGGCAGCCAGGTTAACCGCATCGGGGACGACACGTTCCTCACGACGCTGAACGACGGCAACGGCGTGCGGTCGAAGGACGCGGTGAACGACTTTCGGGTCACGCGGCGCGACGGCACAACGTTCGATGTGGACCTGGAAGGGGCGGCCACGATCGGCGACGTGATCGACAAGATCGACGCGGCTTCGGGGGGCGATGTTACCGCTTCGGTGAACAGCGACGGCACGGGCCTGCGACTGGTCGACACGTCCACCGACAACGGGTTTACGCTGCAGGTGACGGCTCTGAATAGCTCGCAGGCGGCGGCGGACCTGGGGATCCTCACCACCGACGGCGATGGCGACGGCACGCTGGTGGGCAGCCGGGTGATCGCGACGCTGAACTCCAAGCTGGTGAAGAACCTCCGCGGGGGCAGCGGGCTGACACTGGGGCAGGTCAGCATCACCAACCGGGCGGGGGTAGCCACGGCGGTGGACCTGTCCTCGGCGCAGAGCGTGTCGGACTTGGTCGACCTGATCAACGACGCGGGGGCGGGCGTGACCGCGTCGCTGAACAGCGCGGGCAACGGGGTCCTGCTGACCGACACCACGGGGGGCACGGCGTCGAACCTGATCGTTGCGGACGTGACGGGGTCGGCGGCGACGGAACTGGGGCTGGCCGGCTCGTACGCGGCTGACAGCATCGACTCCGGCAATGTGCAGGTGCGCTACGTGTCTGAGAGCACGCTGCTGTCGAGCCTCAACGGCGGCGCGGGGGTCACGGGTGGCAAGTTCAAGATCACGGACTCCAACGGCGCTTCGGCGACGGTGGACCTGTCGCAGGGCAACGAGGTCACGGTCGAGGACGTGCTGAGCGAGATCAACAGCCGCGGGCTGGCGGTGAGCGCGCGGATCAACGACAACGGCGACGGCATCCTCATCGAGGACACGGGCAGCGGGGCCTCGAAGCTGAAGGTGGAGGAATCCGGCTCGAGCACGGCCCGCGACCTGGGGATCCTCGGCGAGGCTGAGAACGCGGGCGACGACCTGGACGGGTCGTTCGAGAAGACTGTGACGCTAGATTCCGACGACACCCTGGACGACCTGGTGGCGAAGATCAACGACGCGGGGCTGAACATCGCCGCCACGGTGGTGGACGACGGGTCGGCGAACAACCCGTTCCGGTTGAGCCTGCTCAGCCGGGTGGCCGGGGGCGCCGGGCGGTACGTGTTCGACGACGGCGCGTTGGACCTTGGCGCCACGACGCTGGTCGAGGCCCAGGACGCGTTGGTGTTCTTTGGGTCGTCCGATCCGGCGAGGGGGGTGGCGCTCACCTCGGCGACGAACACGCTGGCGGGGGTGGTGCCGGGCGTGACGATCGACCTGCACAACGTCAGCACGGGGTCGGTGAAGCTGACCGTGACGCGCGACGATTCGGCGATCGCCGAGGCGATGAGCACGTTCGTCGAGCGGTTCAACGCGGTCACCGAGACGCTGGACAAGTACGACACCTACGACGCGGAGAAGGAGCAACGCGGGCTGCTCCTGGGCGACGCCATCGTGCTGCGGGTGCGCAACTCGCTGTTCAACCTGCTTAGCGGGGCGAACGGCGACGTGTCGACGCAGTTCCGGACGCTGGCTCAGATCGGGGTGCGCGTCGGTCAAGGCGGCACGGTCACCTTCGACGAGGGGAAGTTCCGCAAGGCCCTGGAGACCGACTTTGAGGCGGTGGAGAACCTGCTGACCTTCAAGGAAACCGAGACCGACCCGCAGACCAACGAGACGACGATTACCGCCTCGGGCATCGGCGTGGACTTCAACACGCTGCTGGAGAACCTGACCAACACCACGACCGGGACGATCGCCCAGCGGCTGGACGCGATCGACTCCCAGCTGACTCTGAACAACGATCGGATCGAGGACCTGGACGCCCAGTTGGAACGGAAGCGGTTGGTGCTGCGGGCGCAGTTCGACGCGATGGAAAAGGCGCTGGCCGAGATGCAGTCGCAGAGTTCCTCGCTGGCGAGCCTGGCGGCGCTGGTGCCTCAGATCGGGTCGTGACGGCGTGGCCGTCGGGCCGTGACGCCGGAGCCGCGGGGGCTATGATAGGCGTCCACGCGTGGGCGACGCGTCGCCCCGCTTAGGAGCGTTCATGCCGGAGATCGAGGTCGCCACCGAGACCGAGGGCCACAACCACTGGTCGTACCGCGTGCGCGTCCGCGAGGGCGGGCGGGGGTACGAATACGACGTGACGCTAAGCTGGTCCGACTACGATCTGTGGTCGAAGGGGCGCGTGGCGCCGGAGAGGGTGATCCGGGCCGCCTTCCAGTTCCTGCTGGAGCGTGAGCCGGCGTCCAGCATCCTTTCCAAGTTC
>JAJUHR010000379.1 GCA_029267795.1 Planctomycetota bacterium | reverse complement strand
GCTCGGTGCTCAGACGTGAGCCGACCTCTGCCAACTCAGCGGCTAACTGCTCAGCGATGGCCTTGTCGGTTTGCTTCAATTGAAGCATGAATCCACACCGTAGACGGTCGCAGGGCTCCCCGCGGCAGAGGCATTGTAACCGGAGGCGTCACTGTAGCCATAACAGGCTCGACCGGCTTCGCCTGGGATACCCGCCGTGCTGCTGTTCCCCGTCCTGAAGTTCGACGGTTCCGGGGGGTTCCGGGCGGCTGACAACCGCCACCGAGATTAACACAGCGTGTGAGGGTCGGGACGGCATGGGGAAGGGTAGAATGAAGCGAACGATGTGATTAACCGATAAAAAAAGGCCCGAGAGGTCCGATCGTTCCAACACGCGCGCCCCTGGTTTTCCGATTTTTCCGGAAAGGCCGCACCGCCTGGGCAGGATGAGTCTTGGCGTGCGGGGCAGTGACGATATCACAGACCGTCGATGGTTGGGCTTTGGGCCTGACTGGCTGGTAACCTAAGATTAAGCAGCGCGATCCGGTCAAAATTACAGCGTTGGAGGCCCATAGAGCCCGCAAGGATAGTGATGTACCTGTACCGGCCTTTCAAAATGAGAACGATGCGATGGCCCCGTACCGACGACCGATGAGCAAGCGGCGCCTGATGGTGACCCTGATCGCGCTGGGGGCTGTGTGCGTGCTGGCGGTGTGGCTGTTCGTTGCGGAGTCGGCCCCCCCACCGCCGGACAACATCGGGTGGCTGACCACCTTCAGGGCGGGGGTCAAGGCATCGCGTCAGACGGGCAAGCCGATCTTCGTTGATTTCACGGCGGACTGGTGCGGTCCGTGCCAAAGGCTGGCCCGCGAGGTGTTTCCGAAGCCTACGGTCGGTTCGCTATTAAGGGGCGCCTTTGTGCCGGTGCGGGTCGACCTGACTCATGGCGGGGGGCCCAACGACGCAGTAGCGGAACGGTTCGAAGTCGAGGAGCTACCGACGCTGATCGTCATCGGACCGGATGGGGCTGAGCGAGCGCGGGTTTCCGGTGTGCTCAGCGAAAGCGAGCTGATCGAATGGCTGGCGCCGTTGGCGACGCTGACGGAGCCGAAATCCACGCCGCGCAGCGAACCCCCAACCCAGACCGAGCCGCGGGTGAGCCGATAGTTCAAGGGGGGACCAGTCCGCGGTGGACGAGCGGCTTGCCCTGCCAAAAGGGGCCCGAAGCGGGGTATGGAAAGACCTCCACAGCGCAAGGCACGGGGTAAGGCAGCCCATCCGAGTCCGCGGTTCGGGACGCAGGGCCGTTGTCAGGCACCGAGCCACCGTGCATGCAGGCGGGTCGGGATAGATAACAAGTAACGAGGGATTACGATTATGAGTTCGTCTTTGCGATCCATCATCGCCAGCGGCAGCAAGCTTTGGCTCGATTCGATCGACCCCGAGCTGGTCAAGAAGAACAGGGCCTTTGGAGCCACCGGGGCGACGTCCAACCCGATCATCATTTCGGACCTGATCAAAACGGGGCGTTTCGACGACGACCTGGTGAAGCTGATCGACCAGGGCTTGGGGGACGAACAGATCGCCTGGACGATGACCGATCAGTTCGTCCGCTGGGCCCAGCAGGTGTTCAAGCCCGTATGGGATCAGAGCAAGGGCAACGACGGGTACGTGAGCTTCGAGCTGGACCCGCTCCTAGAAGACCCGCAGCTCGGGCCGCCCCACCACGAGCGCGTCGCCCGGTATATCGAGCTGGGGAAGCAGTGGTCGCAGGGTCACGAGAACCGGATGATCAAGGTCCCGGCGACGCCGGCGGGGCTGGACGCGGTGGAGGAGCTGGCCGCGGCGGGGGTCACGCTGAACGTGACCCTGGTGTTCACGGAGCGGCAGTACACCGCCGCCAGGGACGCGGTGTGGCGCGGGGCCCAGCGCCGCAAGAGCCCAGACCGCTTCAAGAGCGTGTACAGCATCTTCGTGTCACGCGTGGACGTGTACACGGAAAAGCACGTGCCGCAGTTAAGCCCGGCAGCGCAGGGCCTGGTCGGGATCGTCAACGCCAAGAGGATCTGGGCGCAGAACCAGGGGTTCTGGGCCTCGAAGCAGCTGCCTCTGCAGCAAGAGATTATCTTCGCCAGCACGGGCACGAAAAAGCCCGGGGACCCACCGGACAAGTACGTCGAGGCGTTCGTGGGCAGCGACATCCAGACCAACCCGCCCGCGACGAACGACGCGGTGGCGCAACTGGGCAAGACCTACCGGCGCCAGGTGGATCAACTGCCGCCGCAGAGCGTCCTAGCGGAAATCGATC
>JAJUHR010000082.1 GCA_029267795.1 Planctomycetota bacterium | reverse complement strand
GGCGGTGCCGATCGTGATCGAGGTGGTGCAGCGGCTTAGGAAAACGCTGCCGGTGTCGGCGTAGAGGTTTTAACAAAGCACGGGGTCCCCATTCCATCGAGGTGTTGTTTTGCGTACACGGCAGCCTCGCCTTCGCTCGGCGTGCCGCGTGGCACCCTGTTCGACTCGACCGCGAGAGAATGGGAAAGAAAGCCCACGCATCGCAATGCGTGGGCTTCGGGTAGCGTTGGGCAGAACACAGATCTCCTGTGACGGTTCACGTCGTTTTGAGAGCGGGTCGATGAGCTGCCTTACGGGTCAATCCTCACGGATGCCCAGGTCGTGTTTGGTGAAGAGTGCGACGAGCCGGTACCCGGCGGCTTCGATGTTCTCCCGGGCGCCTTCCTGGCGATCGATCACCGCGACGATCTTGGCGACGGTGGCGCCGGCGTTCTGGATGGTCTTGACGGCTTCGAGGAGCTGACCGCCGGTGGTGACCACGTCTTCGACCAGCAGGACGCGGTCGCCGGGGTTGAGCTTGCCCTCCAATTGCTTGGCGGTGCCATAGTCTTTCTTTTGGTTACGGATCAGGACGGAGGGTTTGCCGCAGGCCAGGGATGCGGCTGTGACGAGCGGGATGCCGCCGAGCTCGGCGCCGGCGAGGCGGTCGATGGAGGCGTCGGCGTGAGCGGCGATGCGCTGGCCCAGGGCGGCGAGGATGTCGGGCTGGGTCTCGAAGAGGTACTTGTCCAGGTAGTACTTGCTCTTGCGGCCGCTGCGGAGGGTGAAGTCGCCGTGGAGCAAGGCCACGTCTCGGATGCGTCGGATCAGTTCGCCGTTGTCCATGGGGGTAAGTATACGAGGGATGGTAGCGGCAAGACGGCCGGGGGAATGAGGGCTTGCGGCGAAGACGGTACGGTTTGGAGGGGACGAAATGTCCGGGCAGGCCCGGGCCTACACGTGGTGCGCCCGGCGCAGCGTGTTGGGGAACCCAGTGGGTGTTTGTGGGGGCAGCCGTTACACTCTGCGACCATGGCGCGCGATCTAAGAGACAAAGTCATCGTGATTACGGGGGCGAGCTCGGGGATCGGGGCGGCGACGGCGCTGGCGTGCGCCGCTGCGGGGATGCGTGTCGTAGGAGCGGCGCGGAGGGTGGATCGGCTCAAGCAGGTCGTCGGTCAGATCGTTGGCGACGGGGGGCGGGCTCTGGCGGTGGAGTGCGACGTGACGCGCAGCCAGGACGTGCGGAGGCTGATCGAGCGCACCGAGACGGAATTTGGCAGGCTCGACGTGCTGTTTGCCAACGCCGGTTATGGCTTCTTCGCAACGCTGATGGAGACGACCGAGCTGCAGTTGCGGGCGATCTTCGAGACCAACTTTTTCGGGACGGTCCGTTGCATTCGGGAAGCGGTGCCGGCGATCCGCAGGACGCTGCATGATCGGCCGGGGGAGCACGGGCATATTTTGGTCTGTTCCAGCGCGGTCAGCGAGATCGCGATGCCGCGGTATGGGGCGTACTGCGCCACAAAGGCGGCTCAGGATTCGATCGCCGGGGCGCTGCGGGCGGAATTGGAGGGGGAGCGTATCGACGTGGCCAGCGTGCACCCGGTGACGACACGGACCGAATTCTTCGAGCAGGCGGGGAGGGCGTCCGGCGGGTTACCCAGGTGGGTCTCCACGGACGGCTTTTTCGTGCAGAGCGCTGAGAAGGTGGCTAAGGCGGTTGTGCGTTGCCTGAGGCGGCCCAAGCCGGAGGTCTGGCCCCAGCCGCTGACGCGTTACGGGCTGGCGATGTGCACGGCGTTTCCCCGGCTGGCGGCGACGGCGGGGCGGTGGAAGATGCGGCACCCTTAACAACCTTTTTTATTTTTTTACTGGAAGGCCTTGGGCCCCGGGGCATTGAAGTCAGTCACGTGCTACCGGTTGTTGCAATCGACGGTTCTTGAAGTGCTCGCACGGCTTGCGAGCAAGCTGTGGCACCCCTGAAATCAACGGCTTATGGTCAAGACGAAAAGGTTGTTAAGCCGGCAAAGGTTGTTAAGCCGGCGGTTAGGGGACCAGGAAGGAATCGCTCGGGTCGGTGGGGATTTCGGTGCCGTGGTAGTCGCGGTCTTGACGGGTGACCCAGATGGCGTCAGCGTTGGGGCCGAAGGGCTCGTTGCTCCAGAGGACCCGGCCGGTGGAGGTGAGGATATTCTGGCCGTGGAGGGAGCTGTGGAATGCGGTGGGGGCGGTAGGGGGCAGGTCGAGGCGGAACTGCATGCCTTGGGTTTGTCCCGGCCGGGCGATGAAGAGGGGGTTCTTGTCGGCGAGGATCGCGATCTCATCGAGGTTGTCCAGCCGGATCGCAAACGGGGTGTGTTGGTTCTGGTAGCTGTAGGAGACGGAAGCGGGAGTGGGCCAGTCGTGGGCTTCGAGGTTGAGGAACCGCATGGCGGCGGGGTTGTCGGGGCAGCTGAGGATTTCCTGGCCGGCGTAGCCGAGGCGGATCAGGCGGTACAGGTGTGCGGAGTTGGATTGGACGGGGTCGCGCGGTTCGCCGGTCTGGCCGACGTTCCACCAGACGCTGCCGGGCAGGACGTGCCCGCGAGGCATCTGGTTGTCGAAGTCGGCGGCGTAGCTGCCGATGGCGTTGCCGACCGCGGCGAGGTTGTTGGCGCAGCTGAGCTGGCGGGCGGCGGCGCGCGTGCGCTCGAGCACCGGCCAGACCACCGAAACGCCGATCACCACGACCGCGGCCAGCGCCGCTGCCTCGAACCAGCCGAACGAGCTGAGCTGCCACTGCCCCGCCTGGGACGGGCGGCCGAAGCGCTGACCCCTGCGGGCTTGAGCGACGCGCTGCAGGGTGCGTTGGGCCAAGTCCTCGGGTGGGACGGCCACGGGGGATTGGGCCAGGAGCTTAAGGGTGTGAGACACCAGGACGGACGGAGGAGTGGGGGGCGGGGGCGGCGCAGCGTCGTTCGAAGCGTAAGGGAGCCCCGCCAGCTTGAGCGGGCCCGCAGCCGTCCGGGATTCGATGATCGTATCGAGGGCTTGGGCGTCGGCGCCGGTGAGCGTCACCGGTCGGAGGGGTTGGTTTCCTGGTTCGGTCATACGGCTGGGTGCTCCTCCCGACGTTCCACGGTGTTTACGGGCCATGCGTCGTCTTCAATAACTCGAACCGTCAGCCGCCGCTCGGGGCTGCTGTTCTTCTTTTTGCGTTGCGGCATCAGCCGCGGTTCTTCCAACGCTGCTTCCATAAGCTCGCGAAAGTGCCGACGGCTGCGTGCAGCCGGCTCTTTACCGTGCCCAGGGGTATGCCCAGCATCTCCGCGATCTGCTTGTAGGCGAACTGGTGGAAGTAGGCCAAAAGCAAAACCTCTCGCAAGTGGTCCGGCAGGGAGGCGACGACCTGTTGGACCAGTTGTCGAGTCTCCTCGTTCTGTAACTGCTCGTCCGGGGGCAAGGTGTCGCTGGCCGCCCATTCGATTACCGGCTGAGCTTCGTCGCTGTCCGGCTCGAAGCCGCTGGGAGCGATCTGTGTGCTCTGCCGATTATTTTTACGTAACAAGTCCCTGGCTTTGTTCGCCGCGATCGTAAAAAGCCAAGGCCTGAAACGGCGGCTTGTATCGAACGTATCGGCTGAGAGGTGGACCTGGAGGAACGCTTCCTGGAAGAGGTCGTCGGCTGTGGCGGCGTCGTTGGTGAAACGGTAAAGGAACTGGAATAACTCGATGCGATACCGTTCGACGAGGACCGCAAACGCGCGGTCGTCACCTTGACGGTAGGCTTCCATCAAAGCCTCGTCGGCCAAGTGCTCCAAATCGTGTTCGGATGTTAAGTCCTTCATTGATCTGGTATTAAGAAATCTCGGTTCGGACACAGACGGCCATGTTACCCCGATCTTGCGCGTTTCCCAATGTCGTGTTCGGAAGTGGATCAAGTGGTTGTAGTGTTGGGGTGGGCTCTCCTGTTGTCTGTTGTGGCCCGATAACTTTATGGGCCGTAGCCGTGGGGCAGGCCGGGCAGCGGGCGGCGACCGGACCTGATCGCCGGTTCGAGCGGGCGGCCTATTCCAGGGGGTGGATGACTAGGCCGGTGGCGAGCTTGGGGTAAAAGAACGTGCTTTTTTGGGGCATCAATTCGCCGGCTTGACTGACTTTTCGGATCGCTTCGAGCGTTGGCGGCTGGACGACGATCCCCAACTGGTAGCCGGGGGATTCGGTGTCGCGTTTTAATTCCGCAAGGGTGTGGGGGAATTTCCATTGCACCGAACCGCCTGCGGGACAAAAACGGGGCTGGCACACGCGTTCGACGATCAGGTGCTGCACGATAGCCACGTCCAGGCTGCGCCACGCGGGGGAGCTTTGAGGGTGTAAGGAGGCGAGGGGGTCTTGGTGGAGGGTGGTGGCGATCGCCAGGGATGGTGTCGTGGGTGGGGCGGAGGGGGCGTACAAGCCCAGGGCGTGGGGTCCGTGGTCTGGGAGGGCGGCTTCGAGTTGTTCCAGATGTTCCCCGTGGAACGGGGTGACACGGAGCCAGTCTTTGGCGGCTTGGGAGAACCGATCGAGCGAGAATCCCTGCATGCCGCCCAAAACGCGGTGGGTGGGCAGGACGATTAGGCCGGGGTCCTGCATGGGGATCAGCACGAACAAGCAGAAGTTGGCGGGGTGATCGGGGGGGAGGGGGCTGCCGCGGTCGCGGGTCAAGGCTTGCTGGTAGTTCAGGGCTGTGGTGTAACGGTGGTGGCCATCGGCGATGTAGGTATCCAGCCCGTGGAGCGCGGCGGTGAATTCGGCGATGCTGGCGGGGTCGTCGAGGGTCCAGAGCTCGTGGAGCACACGGTCGTCAGCGGTGGTTGCGTGGGCATCGGCTGGGCGGGCGCCGATCGCCCGGTTGAGCAGGGCTGCGACGCCAGCGGTGGGGTTGTTGAACATGCCGAAGATGGGGGATAGCTGGGCGCGGACCGCTCGGGTGAGCTTCATGCGGTCTTCTTTGGGGGCGCTAAAGGTTTGCTCGTGGGGGTGGATGGCGCCGTGGCCTTGGGGGTTGTGGCCGAAGGGTTGAAGGGAGACGGCGGCGAAGAGGCCGCGGCGTTTAAAGGTTCGGTTTGGGCTGCCCGGGGGGGTGAACGTCTGTTGGTAAGCGAAGAGAGCGGGTTGACGTCTCCGGGCGAGGATGCCGGATTGCAGCCAGTTGCGGTAAGTGCGTCCGGCTTGTTCGTAGACCCCGTCGGGGCCGACGGTTTTAGGGGGCAGGTGGGGCAGGTCGATCGCGACGATGTTGTGGGGGTCGAGCTGGAGGAGGCGGTCCTTGGCGGCTTGGTCGAGCACGTCATAGGGGGGGGCGATTAGTCTGGAGAGGTCGCCTGCGGTGTGGGAGGGGTCGTAACAGACGGCTTGGATGGGCCGGATTAGCGGCATGTGGGATTCCATGGATTGGTTGTTTTTTTCCGCGTCGAGCGGGGTATCGCGAAGCTTTGCTGCTCCAGGCACCCTGCTGAAGGACTGGGGCACGCTTCGCTTAGCCCCGGGCACCCCGTCGGTCAAAGCCCCGGCTTCCCAGCCGGGACTATTTGGGGCTGCGCTCAGCACATCCCACGGTGGGGGGGTCTTTCCGGGGACAGGGATTCTAAGCGTTTTCGGGGGTTTGCGCCGCGAGCGGGGGCCGGGGGGCTCAAGTCGGGGCGTGGTTGAACCAGTAGAGCATGAAGTAGATCACCACGCCGGTCAGGGAGGTGTACATCCAAATCGGGTAGGCGACCTTGGCGAGCCTGCGGTGTCGGTCGAATTGCTGCTTAATCGCCAGTTGGATCAGGCGTGTGGCGAAGGCTGGGACGGTGGCGGCCAGGACGATGTGGCTTAAGAGCAATCCGTAGTAAAGGGTTTTGACCGGTTCGGGGCCGTGGTACTGGGTGTGGGTGCCGCCGAGGTGGGTATACCGCCACACGTAATGGGTGACGTAGAGGACCAGGAACAAGGCCGAGAGGGCGGCGGCGGAGAGCATGCAGTTGCGGTGGGCGTGGGCGCGGCCGCGTTTGATCGAGATCAGGCCGAGGACCAGCGCCACGGCGGCGCAGGCGTTGATGCTGGCGTTGACAGCGGGCAGGAATGAGAGGTCCCAGGTTTCGGCCAAGACTAGGTCGAGATCGTGGAGGAGGTCTTCGCTGCCTTGGGGCTCCAGGGCGTCGTAGAAGCCGCGGACCCGGCCGGCATAATCGACCAGGACGAACTTTTGGCTGTGGACGATCGGGGTGCCGGGGCCGGCTTCGGGTGAATCTTCGAAGACGGGGAGCCGAAAGCCCTCTTTGACGAGTCGCCAGACGGCGTCACGGGCGCCGGTGAGGAAGAACCAGCGGCTGGGGTCGGCGTGGGCGAGGGTGGCGTATTCGCTTAGGACGGCGGGGGTGTCGTGGTCGGGGTCGACGGTGATGGTAACGAGCCGGATGCGGTCTCGGTCAGGGTGCTGGGCGATCTGGGCTTGCAGCTGCGCCATGCGCGAGGTGAGCATCGGGCATGGGCCGGCGCAGCGCGTGAAGACGAAATCGACGACGCACGTTTTACCGCGGAGCCGGGTGCTTGGGAACGGTTTGCCGTCCTGTTGCGTCAGCGTGAACTGGGGCAGGGCGAACAGGGGTGGGGGAGCGGCGTCGGCTAAGGGGAGGGGGGAGGCGGTGCTGGGCGGGAGCGAGAACTCGGCCGCGGCCGAATCGGCTTGCCCGCTCGTCGGGTTTTGGGCCTGGCGGCGGCTGACGATGCTCAGCAGCACCAGGGCGGTGGTGCCGAGGGAGGTCAGGGCGAGGAGGACCACCAGGAGCCGCTGGAGTCCCTTGGGGGTCACGGCGCAGCCCCTCGACGATGCCGCGAGACGACGATCGTGGCCAAGGCGATGGCCAGGGCGGTGGACGCGAGCGTGAGGGGGAGGGCGACCGGCAGCGAGACCGAGGCGCTGGCGACGCGGTTGCCCCCGAGCAGGGCGGAGAACGCGGCTTGGCCGTAGGTCAGCGGGTTGGCCCACATGATCGCGCGCATCCAGGCTGGGGCGGTATCCAGCGGGAACACGGCGCCGGAGAGGAACCACATCGGCATGAGGAACAGGTTCATCACGGCGTGGAACGCGGCGGTGGAGTCCATGGGCCAGGCCAGGCACAGGCCCAGGGCGGTCAGTCCCATGGCCAGCACGAACATGACGGCGATGGCGGCGAGCATGGCGGCGAGGCCGGGCCAGGGGCCGACGAGCGGCCAAAGGGCGAGGAAGAGGACGCCCTGGAGGGTGGCGATGCTGGCGCCGCCGAGGACCTTGCCCAGGACGATCGCGGAGCGGGGGATCGGGGCGACGAGCACGCCCTGGAGGAAGCCTTCGCGCCGGTCTTCGATGACCGAGATGGTGGAGAAGATGGCGGTGAAGAGGAGGATCAGCACGACCGTGCCTGGGTAGAAGTATTGGAGGTAGCCAACTTGGGCAATGGGGGAGGGGGTGTCGGGTTGGGCTTGCACGGTGCGGGTCAGGGCGAAGGAGCGGTTGAGGCCCGAGCCGAGGAGGAGCCAGAAGACCAGGGGTGTGGCCATGGCGCCGATGATGCGGTTGCGTTGCCGGACGAACCGGACCATCTCGCGCTGCCAGAGGGTGAGGCTGCCTAGCCGAAGGTTCCCGGGGGACGGGCGGGCGGTGTCGGCGTGGGTGGTGGTGGGCTTCGTTGTGCTGGCCGCGGTGGTCATGGTGCGG
>JAJUHR010000311.1 GCA_029267795.1 Planctomycetota bacterium | reverse complement strand
GTCCGTTGTGCGCCGAGAGCCTGCCGGATGGGGCTGACCGGGTCGAGGCGAAGGACGCGGCATCGGAAAGGGACGGCGTGGAGGGTGGAGCGGGTTCCGGGGGTTCCGGGGGTTCCGGGGGGGCGGGTGCTGAGGCGGCTGCGGGTGGCTCGCTGGCCGAGGGGTTTTATTACTCGATCTTATTCATGATGGCGATGCCGTTTGTGCTGGTCGGTGGGTTTGGAGGGGTGCTTTACTGGGGTATTCGCAAGTCCGCGACTCGTTCGGTGTCAGGGCCGGCGGGAGGCGTTGCCTCGTCGGGCTGTTGAAGCGAGAAGCTTTTTCTGCCAAATGCAGATTTTTTAGATCAATCGCAAGAAAACTGTGGTCTCTAGCTTGGTCGTATGTTCCAATTGATGGTAGGGGAGCACCCACTCGATCGTGGGTCGAACGGGGCGCCTGGAAGCGGAGGCGAAAGACGATGAAGACCACAGGAGCATCGACGGTGGCCAAGGCCGTGGTGATCGGGCTGGGTTTGGTTGCCGGCTTGACGACGCTGGTGATCCGGGGGCCGGGTCTGGTCACGTGTCTGGGGCTGACGGCGATTGGGGTGGGGCTGTGCATGGAGGCGCGTCGACGGCTGGCGCCCGCTTCCATTTCTGTTCGCAGGCGTGAACTGCACTGAATCCGCGGCGCGGGTGGGGAGGGGTCAGGGAGCGTCGATTTCGCATCGTGGGTGAGGTTGTATTGGTAGGTGGTCCCCCCTTGCGGGCTAGCGTGGCGCGCAAGGGGTTATTGTTTTGCTTCCACGGGTCTGGGGCAGCGTTGAGGGGGCGGCAACCCAAGCTCACGGAGCGGACTGCGTGGGCTTCAACCCAGCGGGTTTTACCTGGTAAGCGGCTGCGGTGGAGCGAAGCGACCTATACAGCACAGCAGGTCCCGGGAGATCGCTGCGCTGGGCCCCAGCCACCCAGCTGCCGATGGGTGGGCGGCGGAGGTTAGCGTTGGACGAGGCGCGGGGCGGTGAGGTCGTCAGGCTGCTGGGGTGGCACGCCGAGGTATTGCAGGGTTTGTTCGACGACGGCTCGCACAGCGGGGGCCGCGACAGTGCCGCCCTGGTAGCCCTTGGATTTTTCAGGCTGGTGGACGACGCAGGCGACGACGAGGCGCGGGGCGTCGACCGGGGCGCCGCCGACGAAGGACGAGACGTACTGGTCGGGCAGATATCCGCCGTGGGTACGGTCGGCGACCTGGGCGGTGCCGGTCTTGCCGAAGATGGGGTAGAGGGGGCTGTCGGCGCGGCGGCCGGTGCCTTCGGTGACCACGCGGCGGAGGACGGCGCGGGTGTAGGCGGCGGTGGCGGGGGTGATGATCTGCTCAAAGATCGGCGTGGCGACGTGGGGGGCCACGCGAGGGTTGAGCGTGCGGCGGGCGATGGTCGGGGTGACGCGGAAGCCGTCGTTGGCGAAGACGGCAAAGGCGGTGGCCAGCTGCAGGGGTGTGACGGCGACCTCCTGGCCCATCGGCACACTGGTGACCGAGTAGTGGGTCCATTGCTTGAGCGGTGTGACCAGGCCCGGGGACTCACCGGGGAGGCGGCTGCCTGTGGTCGCGCCGAAGCCGAAAGCGCATAGGGCGCCGTGGAGTCGCTGGGGTCCCATGCGTTGCGCCACGATGGCCATGCCGATGTTGCTGGATTTGATCAGGACCTGGTCCCAGGTGATGAGTCCGTGGGCGTGCATGTCGTGCAGGCGTCGCCCTTCGGGGGTGACGTAGGTGCCACTGGTGGTGCAGTCGATGACCTCGTTGGGCTGGGCCAGGCCGAGTTGGGTGGCGACGGACCAGACAAAAGGCTTAAAGGTGGAACCGGGTTCGAAGACGTCGCTGACGCAGCGGTTGCGGCGTTGTTCGGGCTTGGATCGGGCGAAGGAGTTTGGGTCGAACCAGGGGTAATTGGCCATCGCCAGGATCTCGCCGGTTTGCGGGTCCATGACGATCAGCTGGCCGGAGGGTGCGTTGAACTGCTCGCAGGCTTTTTGGAGTTCGGTTTCGGCGATGTGCTGGATGACCGCGTCAAGGCTAAGCTGGATGGGCTGGCCGTCGACGGGTGGCTGATAGCCGGCGGGGTCGATCCAGAGGGTTTGGCGGCGGGCATCGCGGATGCGGCGGACTTGGCCGGGTTGGCCGGCGAGGCAGGGATCCGTGGTCCACTCAAGGCCTTCGAGGCCCTTGCCCTCGGCGCCCACGAAGCCGATGACTTGGCCGGCAAGCGGGCCGTGGGGATAGTCACGGACGAGGATCGGCTCGGTGGCGACGCCGGGGAGATCGAGGGAGCTTAGTGCGGCGAGCTTGGTGTCGGAGAGGCGGTCTTCAAGGACGACGTAACGGCTGCCGGGGCGCTGGCTCAACTTTTTTTCGATCCAGGCGGGGTCGTACCCGAGTGCGTGACCGAGACGCTCGGAAAAGGTGCCGGGGTCCGTGATCAGCGCAGGGTCGACGTAGAGGCGCTGCGCGACGTGGGTGGTGGCCAGGACGCGGCCGTGGCGGTCGAGCAGGCTGCCGCGGCGGCCGGGGATCGAGGCGGTGCTGGCTTGGGAGTCGATGAGCTTGGCGATCGGGGCCGGTGGGCAGGTTTGCAGTTGGACGACCCGGCCGAGCAGCGCGATCAGGCCGAGGGTGATCAATCCGACGGCGAACCGCGCGACGCGCAAGACACGCAGGGCGCCCAGCGGGTCGGAGACGCTGCAAGGGGCCAGCGGCGTCGGAGGATAGGGCGCGGGCGTAGCGGCTGTCGGGGCGTGCGGCTGGCCGGGGAGGGAAGTGGGCGCAGCGGGATGTGGAGCGAGCGGCTCAGTCATGGCGTTGAACGCTTTGGTTTGCGACCAGGGCCTGAGGAGCTGGGGGTGGGGCGGTGGTCCAAGGCTCGAGCTGGAGCTGGGCGCGTTCGATGGCGCTGTGCAACTGGGCGGGTCTTAGGCCGACGGCGATCTGGGTTTGCAGACGCCAGAGGGATTGGCGGTGATGATGGATTTCATCGTAGAGTCGGGCCATGTCGTGCGCGGTTTCGAG
>JAJUHR010000309.1 GCA_029267795.1 Planctomycetota bacterium | reverse complement strand
GTTCATCCTGCCCGACCGCGAGCTAAAAATCGCCGGCGGCCGGGAAAAAATCCTGCGCGACCTGCAGAGCTGGATGTTCTTCGCCGGGGCCTCGAGCTTCCTGATCGGCAATTACCTGACCACCTACGGCCGGGACCCCGCCCAGGACCATCAGATGCTCCGCGACCTGAAAATCCCCTACCTCACCTTCGACGAGGTGGAACACGAGGCCGCCCCACCAACAGACACCAGCCCGCGCGTGTCACTGCCTGTCTTGAGCTGACCCTCGTTTCCTCTTGCCCCGCGATGCCTCGCCCCGACCCGGCGGGCCCGCGGCTTTGCGCAAGCTTTGAACTTCCGCGGCACTGAGCGGCCGCCATTCACCCAGCGCCAGGCCCTTCAGTGAAATCGGGCCGATCGCGACCCGCTCCAATCGACGGACTTGGTAGCCCAGGCGGGCGAGCATGCGCCGGATCTGGCGGTTTTTCCCCTCGCGCAGCGTCACGTGCAGGCGGGTGCGTTCGCCCCGGTTGCGGTCGCGCCCATAGCCGATCAGCCGCACGTCCGCCATCGACGCCAGGTTCACGCGCACACCCCGCTGGCCCAGGCGCGAAGCCCGGCCCGTGTGCACCAACAGCAAACCTTCCTTCAGTTCCTGCAGGTCCTCAGGGGTCAATCGCCCCCGGATGGACACCTGGTATTCCTTCGCCACTTCGTGCCGGGGGTGGGTCAGGCGCTGGGTCAGATCACCATCGTCGGTCAGCAGGATCAGCCCCGTGGAATCGGCGTCGAGCCGGCCGACGGGGTACAACCGCCGCCCGCGCCATTCGGGGGGCAGTTGGACCACGTCCAGCACCGTGGGCCGCCCTTGGGGATCGTGGCTGGTCGACACCACCCGGCGGGGTTTATTCAAGATGATGTACACGTGGTCCCGGCCGCCCGGTCGGGTTTCAAGGCGCGCCCGCAGCTCGCGCCCATCCACTTCGATCCGGTCTTCTGCCGGGTTGACCCACGCGGGCAAGCCCGTCACCGCTTCACCGTTCACGGTGACCCGGCCCTGCAAGATCATCGATTCGCACTGTCGGCGGGACGCCACCCCCGCATGCGCGAGAACGACCTGCAAACGCTCCCCCCGCCTCGAATCGGTGAGCGCCGCGGGAACAACACCCGCACTAGGGGATGGTGTCGATACCGACCCCCTCGATCGGCGCGCGGGCGGCCGTCGTCGTTCAGGGGACCAACCCGGCCCTTTCCCAGCGTGGGGGCGGCGGGGGCGCGGTGACCGCGGCTCGTGGGGCGTTGGACACGTCATGGGTGGTCGGCCGGTGGCGCCGTCGGTTGCGTCTGCTCCATGTTTTCCAACGGCGTGGATGCGTAGCGATCGACGATCCGGATCGCCGCCACGCCAAGGATCGCCAGCATTGCGAACACGAGCAGCCGCACCCACAGCGGGGATAGGGCGCCGCAGGCCTTGTTTCCGGCCGCTACCGCCGGTGGGGCAGACTCGTGCTGCGGGTCAGCGATCGGGCCGGTCATCGAACTCGTCTCCGCGGAACGTCGAGCCCAGGTAAAGCTTGCGCACCTGATCGTTGTTGATGATAGCCTTGGGCGTCCCCTCGGCGAACACCTTGCCCTCGAAGATGACATAAGCGCGGTCGACGATCTCCAGCGTGCGCTGCACGTTGTGGTCGGTTACGAGCATGGCGATCTGGTGCTCGCGGCGCAGGCGTCGCACCTCAGCCTGCAGCTCCTCCACCGCCACGGGATCGACGCCGGAGAACGGCTCGTCCAGCAGGATCAACGACGGCTCGGTGATCAGCGCCCGGGCGATCTCGAGCTTGCGACGCTCCCCCCCGGAGAGCGTCGACGCCGGCTGCTTGCGGAGCTTGGCCAGGTCGAACTGGGCCATCAACTCCTCGGCTCGCTGCCGCCGCTGAACCCGTGTCAGGGGGCGCGTCTCCAGGATCGCCAGCAGGTTGGCCTCCACGGTCAGCCGGCCGAAGATCGTCGGCTCCTGCGAGAGATACCCCATCCCGAGCTGGGCGCGCTGGTACATCGGGAGCTTGCTCACGTCCTGGCCGTTGAAGATGACTTGCCCCTGGTCGGGCGTGATCATCCCGATCGTCATCCGGAAGCTGGTGGTCTTGCCCGCACCGTTGCGCCCCAGCAGACCGACGATCTCCCCTTCAGCCACGTCGAAGGAAACGTGGTCGACGACCGTCCGGCCGCCGTACCGCTTAACCAGACCGTTGGCCTTGAGGATAAACATGGGGAGGCATTGTAGAGCAACCGCACCCGACGTCGCTTGTCTCCCTCAACCCCAGGGTGTCGGCACCGAGGGCTTATCCCCCCGACCGTCCCCACGCAAGCGCCAAAAAACAGCGGCCGGGTTTGATCCCAGCCGCCGCTCCTTACCTTGGGAAGAACCGCTGCCGTAGTCGCTTGGAATGCCCGGTCTGAGACTGCGCGAGCCGTGTGATTCAACTAGAGGCGGTTTCATGACCCCCTCTCCCAGGTTGGGAGAGGGTTGGGGTGAGGGATGGACCAGCGATTTTTTCGGAGAGTTTCCGGGGGTTTCACCCCTCACCCGGCCTCTCCCCAAAGGGGAGAGGGGTTTTGAAACCGGTTTTACTCGGTCCGCGCGGGGCGCCGCCGCGCCATCGCCACGCCCCCAAGACCCAGCAGCACCAGCGACGCCGGCTCGGGGATGGGCGCCAAGAGCAGGCGGGCATCCGCCAGCAGGCCGGTAGCCGAAACGTCGATCGATTCGCCGACGCTTAGAGCCACCGGGTCGCTCAGCAGCGTCGCGCCGGTGGACCAGGAGTTGATGATCGAATCGATCCAGCTATTGAAGATCGATACCCGGGTTACGCCGAAGAGATCGCCGTAGTCCGAGTCAGGGTTGCCGTCGTAGGCGGCTCCGAACGAGTGCACGCCCACCAACTGCATCACGCCGCCCACCGAGATGAACGTCCCGCCGCCGCTGTCACCGGGGGCGATCGAAAATTCCAGGTTGGTTGGGGTCGGGGAGCCCTGGGAGCTTTCGGTGGGGTCGCCCGGTTCATCGAAGTCAGCCAGGATGAT
>JAJUHR010000233.1 GCA_029267795.1 Planctomycetota bacterium | reverse complement strand
TTGATCCACATCAGCGAGCTCAGCTACAGCCGGGTCTCCGACCCCACGCAGGTCGTCACGGTCGGCCAGACAGTCAGCGTCAAGGTGCTTAAGATCGACCGCGACAAGCAGCGGATCAACCTGGGCCTGAAGCAGACCGGGGCAGACCCGTGGCAAGGCATTGCGGATCGGGTTCGACCGGGGGACCGCGTCACCCTTCGCGTGGTGCGGGTGACCGATTTCGGAGCCTTTGTGGAGGTCGAGCCGGGCGTCGAGGGCCTCGTCCCCGCCAGCGAGCTGAGCTGGGCCCGCCACGTTATCCCCGCCAACGTCGTCGAGGAAGGTGACACGCTGCGGCTGGTGGTCCTGCAGGTCTCCCCCGAGCAGCGGCGGATCACCCTCAGCCTCAAGCAGGCCGGGGACGACCCGTGGATCGGCGCCGAACGGAAATACCCCAGGGACAGTCTCATCGACGGCCGGGTGCGGAGCATCGCCGAGTTCGGCGCCTTCGTGGAACTGGAGGCGGGCGTCGAGGGCCTGGTGCACATCTCCGAATTGTCCGACCGGCGTGTGAACAGCGTTGCCGACGTGTTGCAGGTCGATCAGACGCACAAGTTCCGCGTGATCGACGTGGACGAGGATCAACGCCGGATCCGCCTTTCGCTGCGGCCCGCCTCCGCCCAGCGCGAGCCCTCCTCGGCAGACGCACATCCCGCCGGCCAGGGCGCCCGCCCCTACGCCTACGCGGTTTCATCCAAGCCGGACAAACATGTCAAGAAGCAGCCGGCGCGCCCGCTTAAAGGCGGCCTCGAATAAAGCGTCTGTCGTTGGGCTGTCACGTTCCTCGAATCTGGGCGGCGGGGGCAGAAGCGTAGCGATGCCCCGGATGCGCTGTGGTGTCGCTCCGCTCCACCTGAGCCACCCCAACCCGAGGAACGCTGTATCCAAACGAAAAGCCATAACATCCCACGCCTGCCGCGCCATGTCACCCCCCCTTCCAGCACGGACGAGAGGTCCACGGCGACCATCCGCTCCATGGACCGGGGCCATTGCGCCACCAGCCGCCGGAACGCCGCGAGGATATGATGCCACCCCGTATGACCCGGCACCTGCCCAATCAGCTGACCTTGCTGCGGCTCCTGCTGGCGGGGTTGTTTTTCCTGACCCTGAACCAGTACCGCTACCCCGTGGACCAGCACGGCTCGTCCTGGCTGGCCCTGGCGATGCTCCTGTTCGTGCTCGCGGCCTCGACAGACATACTCGACGGATACCTTGCGCGGAAATGGAAAGTCGAAAGCACCTTTGGCAGGATCATGGACCCGTTCTGCGACAAGGTGCTGATCCTCGGCACGTTCACGTACCTGTGCGGACCAAGGTTCATCGCCCCCGAGGCCGCCAACTCGACGCACCCCCCCAGCCCGGTCAGCGGCGTGTACCCCTGGATGACGGTGCTCATGCTCGCCCGGGAGCTGCTGGTCACCAGCCTGCGGGGCACCCTGGATGACCGCGGCGAGCCCTTCGGCGCCAACCTCTTCGGAAAGCTCAAAATGATCCTGCAGTCCATCGGCGTCCCGGCCATCCTGCTGATCGTCTGGCTCGACCCCGCCACACCCGGCCTGGGCTACCTGGTTTGGATCCGCGACGTGTGGGTGTACGCCATCGTTGCCGTCACCGTACTCAGTGGCATCCCCTACGTCCGCAACGCGTGGCGCGTTCTGACCGAAACCCAGCGGCGGCCAGCGGGTGCCCCCACGCCGCCAACGTCTGGCACCGCGGAGCCCCAGGCCCCCTCACGCGCCCGGTAACCCGCCCGATCGATCCCAGGGCTCATACGGCCCGGCGTCAACCTTCACCTGTCAACCCCATTACGTAAACCGCCGATCTATATTCACCGGCTTATAGGGAAGCGGGCTCGAATCACACCGTAGCCATGCGAAACACCCGTATCGGGACGATCCTCGTCGACCGTGGCCTGATGACCGAGCAGCAGGTCCAGATGGTCCTGGCGCGGCAAATCCACGACCATCGGCCGTTTGGCCAAATCGCCGCGGAAGCCTATGGCATCCCCGAACAGCAAGTCTGGGAGGCCTGCGCCACCCAGATCATCGCTTCCGCCCCGCGGGTGGACCTGCGAACCGAGCCGTTCGATCCCAAGGCGCTGAGCTACCTGAACGTGCGCGACGCTTGGACGCACAGGGTCCTGCCGCTGCGGCTGGAACGGGGCGACTTGATCTGCGCTACCGCGGGAGACTACGTGGCCCAGGCGGTGGGTGTGCTTCAAAGCGTGCAACTGTTCCTGCCGTTCCGCCTCGTGCTCACCGACCTCGAAACGCTCGAACAACAGATCATGGAACGATACGCGCTGGAGAGCACCCACCCCCTAGTGAAAAAGGGGCAGCACTGAGCGGGAGTGCGCGGTGGCACGAGCGTCAGCCCAACGCTCTTACAGCCGCCCCGTTCACGCGAGCCGGCGCCGCGCGGTCGTGCCCGAAGCGCCGGTCCGGACCTCGAACCCGGCGTCGACCAATTCCTGGCGGAGGCGGTCCGCCGTCGAGAAGTCCTTCGCCGCACGCGCCGCGTCGATCGCCCGGCACAGCTCCGCCACACGGCCGTCGCCCGCCGATCCAGGCACCGGCGCGGCTTCCACGACACCCAGCACCGCATCGATCCGGCGCAGCACCGCTAAGGCCTCGGCGGCTGGCCCGCGGAACTCACCGACCCGCTTGAACACCTCGCCGAGCGCCCTGCTCATGTTCAGGTCATCCGCCAGCGCCGCGGCGAACGCCCCCAGCATCGGGTGCGACAGGTCCACCTGGGTCGCCTCGCCCCGTGTCTCCGTGGCCAGCTCCGCGTGCTTTTCCCGCAGCCGCCGAACCGCGTGGGCCGAATCCTCCAGGCCCTTGAACGTAAAGTTCATGTTGGCCCGGTAGTGCGCCTTGAGCAGTTCGTAGCGGACCACAGCCGGGTCGATCCCGCGGGCGATCAGGTCCCGCAGCGTGTAGAAGTTCCCCTTCGATTTCGACATCTTCTGCCCCTCCACGAGCAGGAACCGCGTGTGCATCCAGAAGCGCGCCAGCGGTCGACCGGTGGCGCCCCAGGATTGGGCGATCTCGCATTCGTGGTGGGGGAAGATGTTGTCCTCTCCGCCGGTGTGGATGTCGATCGTGTCGCGCCCCAACACCGACGTGGCCATCGCCGAGCACTCGATGTGCCAGCCGGGGTACCCCGCGCCCCAGGGCGAGTCCCACTTCATCAGGTGGGTCGGGTCCGGCTTCCAGAGCAGGAAATCCGCCGGGTGGCGCTTCGAGGCCTGGTGCTCGTCACGCACCCGCCCGCCGGCTCCCTGGCGCAGGCGGTCGAGCGTGTTGCCACTGAGCGCCCCGTAACCCGGGAAGCTCTGCACGTCGAAGTACACTGCCCCGTCTGCCGCCACGTACGCGCAGCCGCGCTGCAGCAGCGCCGCGATCATCCGCTGCATCTGCGGGATGTGCTCGGTGGCGCGGGGCATGTGGGTGGGATACTCGTCGGCGACCTTCAGCCGAAGCAGACGCGCATCCTCGAGGAACGCCCGGATGTAGTACGCCGCTACCTGGTAGGGGTCCGACGGGTCGGCCACGGCGTGCTCGGGGGCGCGCCCGTCCTTCTTGCGAGCCAGCTGCATCCGCTCCATGGCCAGGGCCATCTTGTCCCTGCCCCCGCCGTCCGACAGGCCGTCCTCGGTCATGTGCCCCACGTCGGTCAGGTTCATCGCCTGCTGGACCCGCAGCCCCGTCAGCTCGAGGAACCGCCGCAGCACGTCCGCGAACACGAACGCACGGAAGTTGCCGATGTGGGCGTAGTCGTAGACCGTCGGCCCGCAGTTGTACATATACACGTTCGGCGG
>JAJUHR010000021.1 GCA_029267795.1 Planctomycetota bacterium | reverse complement strand
GTGAAGGTGCTCGAGGTGTTCCGGGATCACAAGCTGAACCTGACGCACATCGACAAGCGCCCCAGCAAGCGCGTGAATTGGGAGTACTACTTTTTTGTGGACTTCCTCGGGCACGAATCGGAGCCGCACGTGGCCAGGGCGATCGAGACGGCGCGGGCGCGGTGCCTGCAGCTGACGGTGCTCGGGTCGTTCCCCCGGGCCAACGAGGTGGTCTAAGGTTGGCCGGGTTGCGGGTGGGTGGGGCAGGGGGCGCGGCGGGTTTGCCACCAGAGGCGCGCCAGGGTCGTGGTGATCTTGCACCCCGCGCGGACGCTGCCGGTGAGGGAGCGGGAGATCTTGCTTTTGCCGGCGTGTCGCCTGCGGTAGGGGGCGTCGATCTGCGTGACCCGCAGGCCGTACGCCGCCGCCTTGAACTGCATCTCCACGGTCCAGCCCCAGGTGGTGTCCTGCATGTGCAGCTGCTGCAGGCTGGCCCAGCGGATCGCCCGCATCGGGCCCAGGTCGGTGACGCGGCAGCCGGTGGCCAGCCGGATCGCGGCGCACGACAGCGTGTTGCAGAGGCGCTGCGGGGTAGTCAGGGCGCCCGGTTCTGCGTGCTTGAGCCGGGAGGCGATCACCAGGTCGGCCCGGTCGGTGGCGATGGGCTCCAACAGGCTCGGCAGCAGGGTGGGGTCGTCCGCTAGGTCGGCGTCGAGAAAGGCTACGATGTGCGGCGGCTGGCCCTGGTCGGCGATCCAGCGCAAACCCGCGAGGCAGGCGGACCCGTACCCCCGGCGGGGTTCATGGACCACCACGGCCCCCCCGGCCCGGGCTCGTTCCGCGGTGTGGTCTGTCGAGCCGTTGTCGGCCAGCACGACGTGCCGCAGGCACCGGCGGGGGACCGCTGCGAGCAGTGCGAGGACGTTGGCTTCCTCGTTCAAGGCCGGGATCACCAGGTCCACGACGGGTTGATCGCAGGGCTGCAAACGCATAAACCAACAGATTAACGCGATATCGGCTTGGGAGGGCTGGATTCCGTGGTAAGTTAATCTGCGGTGAGCGATGGCCGCGGAGGACTGTCTGTCCGAGAAATGGGTTGACGGATGCACATCAACGACATTTTCGCCCGGGACGAGACCACGTTCTCGTTCGAGTTCTTCCCTCCGAAGACCGACGAAGCGGCCCAGCAGCTCTTCGAAAACATGGCGGACCTGGAGAAGCTGCGGCCCTCGTTCGTCTCGGTCACCTACGGCGCGGGCGGCTCGACCCGCCAGCGGACCCACGACCTGGTCGTGCGGATCCAGCGGACCACCCGCCTGGACCCGATCCCGCACCTGACCTGCGTGTGTCATAGCGAAGAGGACATCCGCCAGATCGTCAGCCGGTACGCCGCGGCTGGCGTGAGCAACATCCTGGCGTTGCACGGGGACCCGCCGCGCGACATGGCCGGCTACGACCGGTCGCGGGACGTGTTCCGGTACGCGGTGGACCTGGTGCGGTTCATCCGGCGGTTCAACGGGGAATGGGGGCACCCGGATCCGCGTGGGTTTGGGATCGGCGTCGCGGGGTTCCCCGAGGGGCACCCGGACACACCGAACCGGCTGAAGGAGATGGAGCATCTCAAGGCCAAGGTGGACGCGGGGGCGGACTACATCTGCACCCAGTTGTTCTTTGATAACCGCGACTTTTACGACTTCCGGGAGCGGTGCGAACTGGCGGGCATCCACGTGCCGATCCTGGCCGGGATCATGCCGATCACCAGCCTGGCGGGGATGAGGCGGATGGCGGAGCTGGCGGCGGGGGCGCGGTTCCCGGCGGGCTTGCTGCGTCGGATCGAGCCCTGCGGGGACGACGCCGAGGCCGCCAAGCGGGTCGGCATCGACTGGGCCACCGAGCAGTGCCGCGACCTGCTGGCCAATCAGGTCCGTGGGATTCACTTCTACACCCTGAACCGCTCCGACGCGACCCGGCAGATTTACGCCAACCTCGGCTTGCCACGGCTGGTGTCGCGCTAGCCTCGTAGGGGCGGCTGCGCCGGTGCGCCCTTCGCCCCGGGGCGTGCTCTGTGATAGGATGAAGTGACTTGCTTGAATCCGTGTTCGGACCCTGCCGACGGGTCGGGCGTGCGGCAGGACGTAATACCCCGGACCAACCCGACGACATCAGGCTTTGTTAGGACGAGGCGGACCGCTCAACGCCTGCTTCATGGGAGGGGAGGCGGAGGTGGTACGGCTGGCGCCACCACGCCCCCCCAACGAACACGGAGCCCCCGCCCATGCCCGGGACGATCACGCCGCTGCCCATCATGCTGGAAGAGGAGGACCGCAAGCGCTACGAGCAACTGCAGCCTCCCAAGACGATCGTCTGTCGGTACGGCTACCCCAAGATGATCGGCGAATTCCCCTACAACGGCGACGCCAAGCCCGGCTGCGGGAGCAAGCTGGTCATCCGCAGCCCCCGTGGGATTGAGTTGGGGGAGATGTTGACCACCACGTGCCCCAACGCGGGTTGCGCCAAAAGCGTCACCCGCAAGGAGATGCTCGAATACATCGAGAACTCCGGCGGCAAGAACTACCCCTTCACCGAGGAGGGGCGGGTGCTGCGGATGGCGACGGTCGACGACCTGAACGAGCAGGCCCGCCTGGACACCGACAAGCCCCGGATGATCCAGTTCACGAAGAAGCTGGTTCGCGAGATGGACCTGCCGATGCGGCTGGTGGAGGTCGAGCGCCTGTTGGGCGGGGAGCGGGTGATCTTCTACTACACCGCGGAGCAGTGGGTCGACTACCGCGAGCTGGTGCGCCGGTTGGGGGCCGAGTTCCAGACGCGCATCGAGATGCATCAAGTCAACGCCCGGGAGGAGGCGCGCCTGACCGCGGATTACGAGAAATGCGGGCAGTACTGCTGCTGCAAGCAGTTTCTGAAGGTGCTCAAGCCCGTGTCGATGCGGTCGGCCAAGACCCAGAAGGCCACGCTGGACCCGACGAAGATCTCGGGGCGTTGCGGCCGGCTGATGTGCTGCCTGCGTTACGAGGACCAGACCTACGAGACCCTGAAGAAGCGGCTGCCTCATAAGCAGACCCGCGTGATGACCGATGACGGCCCGGGCACCGTGATCGAGACGCAGATCCTCACGCAGCTGGTGCTGGTGCGCCTCGACGGGGCCGAGGCGCACCAGGCTGCCTATCCCGTGGAGAATCTCCGCGTCCTGAGCAAGGAAGAGGATGCGGCTCTGCGTCAGGCGGCGACGGGGCGGGAGGCGGCCGTCAAGCCCGCTCCGGTGTTTCAACCCGTGCGGGAGGATCGACGGGAAGATCGAGGGGAGGATCGAGGGATTCGAACGGCCGAGGTTCCTGCTGCGGGTGAGCCGGGTATCGCTGAGGGGGCTCAAGCGAGCGGCCCGGAGGCGGCGCCGGGCGAGAAGCGGCGCAAGCGGCGTCGGCGAAGACGGCGCCCCAAGCGTCCCGGCGGTGGCGGTGACGCTCCCGAGGCGGGGCAGCCCGGTCAGGGGCCTTCAGAGAGCAGCGGGGCTTAGGTTTTTTTCAGTGTTATCTCCCTTGGCGTCCCCCGGCGGGTGGGGTCAATCTCGGTATCGTCTTCCACGTCAAGGTAGGGAGCCGTGGGGCCACGTTGCCCACCCCAGCTAAAGCCGTGGGTTACCACCGTTGGCTGGGGGCGGTGCTATTGGGATTTCTTGCGTTTCACAGTAATGACCTCGGATTTCCATTCTGCCGCGGGCCAGTCTTGAAGGGTTTGGCCGGATTGCAGCCGGTCGTCCGGGTTGGCCACGGCCATGATCTCGAAGGATTTGCCGTCGTCGGCCTCGTCGGGTCGTCCGATAAACACCCGGACGCGCCAGGTGCCGTCGGGGTCGACGCCGGTATCCGGCTGGACCCAGCGTTCCTGGCATTCGACCGGGTGGACGATGACAAACACGGCGGCCTTGGGGTCTTCCACCCAGCCTGCCACCACGGGGCGGCGGTCCACCTCTTCTGCGTCCTTGGGTGCGGTGATCTTGATGCTGGGCTTGGGCTCTGTCGCGACGGAAGAAATCGTGGCGGAAGCAAGAAAGACGGTGCCCAATAAGGCGAGAGCTGGGGGTATCGTGTTGCGGATCATGGTCGCCTCCTCATAAGGCTGCATCGTGCGTTGGGCTTTGCGTAATAGACGGCTTGGACCGGCTGAACTGCGGTGTGTGTGGGTTAAGACTCACCCCCGGCTAAAAAATCCCGCGCCACCTTCCACACGTCGCCGGCACCCATGGTCACAACCAGGTCGCCGGTTCTGGCGATGACGCGCAGTTGTTCGACGATCGCGTCGAAGGGGTACAGGTGCATGGCCTGCTTGCCGCGCTGTCGCAGGCGGTCGACCAGGTCGGCGGCGCTGACGGCGTGTCGCTCCATCTCGCTGTCGCGTACGAAGTAGATGTGCGGGACGATCACGATATCGGCCGCCTGGAAGCTGGTGGCGAACTGCTCGAGCAGGAACCGGGTGCGGCTGTGTTGGTGCGGCTGGAAGACGCAGACCAGGCGCTTGGGCTGGTAGTGGAACCGCAGGGCGCGGAGGGTGGTGTCGATCTCGGTGGGGTGGTGGCCATAATCGTCCACCACGGTGACGGAGGCGGGTCGTCCGCGGCCGTGGGTGATCTTCCGCGTGCCGAGCCACTGCATCCGCCGGTCGACCCCCCGGAAGTTGGGCATCGCCTCCGTGATCGCATCCCACGGGGCGCCGAGCCGGTGGGCGGTGACCGCCGCCGCGGCCGCGTTGTACGCCATGTGCTCGCCGGGGATCGCAGCGGGCCACTGAGCAACCGGGGCTCCCCGATGGAACAGGCGAACCAGGGGGGGCGTGGTGCCGTTGGGCTGTTGGGGCGAGGCGTGGCTTGGCGAGGGGCTCTCCGCGGGCGCGGGTTCACCGCGGTGCAGCTCGACTCGCCAGTCCGCCTGAGGGGCGAAGCCGATCGTTTCGATCTGGCAGGTCAGGCCCGCGGTGATCGCGAGGCGGTGGGCCATTTCGTGGTTGATCAGCAGCGTGCCGTGGGGCGGGACTTTGCGGGCGAAGACGGCGAAGGCCTCGACGATGGCGTCGATCGAGCTGTACAAGTCCAGGTGGTCTTCCTCGACGTTGAGGATCAGGGCGTGGGTGGGGTGGAAATTGTGGAACGAGCGGTCGAACTCGCAGGCCTCGGCGACGAGCAGGTCGCTTCGGCCGCAACGCGAGCCGCCACCGATCTGCTCGCACGTGGCCCCCAAGATAAAGGACGGGTCCAGCCCGGCGTGGATCAGCGTGTGGCTGAGCATGGCGGTGGTGGTCGACTTGCCGTGGGTCCCGGCGACGGCGATCCCGGTGCGCCCGATCATCAACTGCCCGAGCATCTGGGCGTACTTGAGCACGTGGACGCCCCGGCGGTGGGCCTCGAGGACCTGGGGGTGATCGGGCCGGACGGCGGCGGAGATCACCATCAGGTCGCATGGCTGCGGGACAGTTGCTGCGGACTGTTCCAGTGACACGGAGATGCCGTCGCGCTGCAGCGCTTCGGTGATGCTGGTGGGGGTGCTGTCGCTCCCGGCACAGGCCGCGCCGTACTGCTGAGCCATCTTGGCCAGCCCGGACATGCCGCAGCCGCCGATGCCGACGAAGTAGAGGTGCTTGCCGGCCAGGGGGTAGGGGGTGCCTGGGGGTGGAGAATCCGCAGCCGAGTGTTCCCCCAGCAGCGGGGCGGGGCGATCGGGTGAGTCGTTGGCGGGGGCCTTGGGGGGAGTCTGCAAAGCGACCGGGTTGTGAACCGCCAAGCCGCTGGGGAGGGTCGAGGTGGTCATGGGTTTTGCGTCCTGCGAGGAGGTCGGGTGGCCCGTTCCTTGGCTGGGGATGTTATCGGCGTTGGCGATTACATCGTCAAACCCTCACCGGGGGCTTGCGGATAATTTGGCGGGGACGGCTGGGTGTGCCTCGGAGGGCGAATCGGGCTACCATGCCCGTCTATGAAAAACCCGATTGGAAGCGTTTGCCTGGTCCTGCACGGTCACCTGCCCTACGTTTTGCGTCACGGCACCTGGCCTCACGGGGAGGATTGGTTGTACGAAGCGGCGGCGGAAACCTACATGCCGCTGGTGAGCTTGGCCGATGAGTGCGTGTTCTTCAATGCCACGCCGCGCCTAACCGTCGGGCTGACGCCGATCCTGTTGGAGCAGCTCGCCCACGAGGACTTCAAGCGTGGCTTCGAGCATTACCTAAAGGACCGCATCGATCGCGCCCGCGGCGACCGCAAGGACTTCGAGGCCCTGCACAACGGACACATGGCGTACCTGGCGACGCGCTGGGAGCAGTGGTACACGGAGCAGTTCGAGCGCTTCCAGGCCTGGGGGCGCGACATCCCCAAGGCGTTCGCCGACCGTGCCCGGCAGGGGTACTTCGAGATCCTCACCTCGTGCGCCACGCACGCGTACCTGCCCCTGCTGATGGAGGATTCATCGATCCGGGCCCAGGTCCGCGCGGGGGTGGCCAGCTCGCACCGCATCCTGGGGTACCGCCCGACCGGGATGTGGCTGCCGGAGTGCGGGTATCGGCCGGCCGGCCCGTGGAACCCGCCGATCCACTGGAGCGGCAAGGCGAACCGCATCGGGGTGGAGCACCTGGTGGGCGACGAGGGGGTCACGCACTTTTTCGTCGAGCACCACCTGATCGAGGGCAGCCGCAGCGAGCAGGTGCTCAACGAGGGGCAGTGGTGGAAGGTCAATTGGGAGGAGGCGCTGAAGTACCCCGCCCGCGGGTGGCGGAGCGTGCACGAGGCCCACGGGGTCAACAGCGACGGGACGGGGCTGGCCCGCGTCGTGGCGTTCGGGCGCGACCCGGACGTGTGCCAGCAGGTCTGGTCCGGGGCGATCGGATACCCGGCGTCGGGCGAGTACCTGGAGTTTCACAAAAAGTGGGGGCCCAAGCGTGGCCTGCGGTACTGGAAGATCACCGGGAACAAGGTGGACCTGGGCGACAAACATCTGTACTACCCCGACGACGTGCCGCACAAGATCCACCAGCACGCCCAGCACTTCTGCAACTTTGTCAAGAGCCGCCTGTGGGAGCACCACCACCGCACCGGGCGGCACGGCATCGTGACCGCGTGCTTCGACGCGGAGCTGTTCGGCCACTGGTGGTTCGAGGGGCCACGGTTCCTGCGCGACGTGATCTTGACCTTCAACGCCGACCCGGACGTGGAGCTGTGCACCGCGGCGGAGTACGTCCAGCGGCACCCGAGCGACAAGGTCGTCTCGCTGCCCGAGGGTTCCTGGGGCGACAAGGGCGACCACAGCGTCTGGGCCAACGAACAGGTCAATTGGATGTGGGACATCGAGTACCGCTGCGAGGGGATCTTCGGCAAGCTCACGTTCGACCTGCCGTGGCGCGAGCAGCCCCAGGTGCGGGAGCTGCTGGAAAAGGCCGCCCGCGAGCTGCTGCTGCTGCAGGCCAGCGACTGGGCGTTCATGATCCGCCGGGGCCAGGCCGTGGACTACGGCATCAAGCGGTTCATGCAGCACGTCTCGCGGTTCGAGTGCCTGGCGGACTTGGCGGAGAAGGTGGCATCGAACTCGGCGTACCTGGGCCAGCTCAACGAGGTGGAGCGCTTCGAGGTCAAGGACGCCGACCTCCACGACGTGGTGTTCCCGAAGATCGACCTGAACTGGTGGAACATGTGAAGGTGGGACTTGGGGCGCTTGGAAGCCTTTCGTGAGGCCCTTCGTGATGCCGCTGACGATCCTGCTGGCCACGTCGAACCCGCACAAGCGCGGTGAGATCGTGGCGGTGTGGGAAGAAGAGGCGGTCCGCGAGCCGGGGGCGGTGCCGACCTTGATCGGCTTGGACACACTGGGTTGGATGCTGCGTGAGCCGATCGAAGACCAGCCGACGTTCGAGGGCAACGCGGTGGTCAAGGCCCGGCACTACGCGAACGAGGCCGGGATGCTGTGCCTGGCGGACGACAGCGGGTTGGAGGTGGACGCTCTGGGCGGCGAGCCGGGGGTGCGCAGCGCCCGCTACGCTGGGGTGGCCGGCCCGCGCGAGCAAGTCGATCGCGCCAATAACGCGCTGCTGCTGGAGAAGCTGGGGCCGATCGAACCCGCGCAGCGGACCGCCCGGTTCGTGTGTGCGATGGCTTTGTGCGCCCCAGAGGAATCCAGCTGGCACGGGGTGGCCGGGCCGGCGGCGCAGCCGCTGGCGGTGGTCCGAGGGGTGGTCGAGGGGCGCATCATCGGACCGGGGGAGGCTCCGCGCGGCCCCAATGGCTTCGGGTACGACCCCTTGTTCTTCGTGCCGGAGTTGGGTAAGACCACCGCGGAACTGACGCCGCAGCAGAAAAACGCGGTCAGCCACCGGGGTCAGGCGGCCCGGCTCATGTACCGCCGGATCCGGGAGATGAGCGCGTATCTGGCCTCGCTGGCGGGCACATCGGCTCGCAAGCGCCCATAAGAAGCGTGCGCGTCGGTTGCGCCATTTGCCTCTTCGCGATTCGGGCATCGAATTCGCGGGTTGCCACCGGTGGCTGGGTGGGGGAGTCCACACAAGGGGTCGGCGATTTTCCGGTGGGACGAAAGCGTGTCCTACGAATCTGGGGCACGCTGCGCTTAGCCCCAGCCACCCGTCCGGTGGCGGGGGAAGATTTTCTTAATCAACAAGTTTTCTTAATTCACGGTGGCGGGGGCTTCGGGGTCGGCCAGTTCGATGCCGCAGCGTTCCAGGAGAACGCCCATCGCGCGGTACATCGCGGCGATCGCCGTGTTGTAGTCGGTTAGGGCGCGGGCTTCGGCGGTCTCGGCTTCGGCGAGCGAGTCCTGGCGGCGGAACTTGAGGTCCAGGAACTCGGGGGTCAGGGCCTGGCCGGCTTTTTCCTGCTCTTCCAGGGCCCGCAAGTTGTCCGCGGCGGCCCGGCGCGTGGCGCGGGTCGCCCCGATCAGCTCGTACGTCCCGATCAGGCTCCGCAGGGACTGCTTGACGTCCAGCACCGCCTGCTGTGCGGCGGCTTGGTAAGCGATCACGCTCGCTTCGCGGGCGATCTGCTGCTCGCGATATAGGGCCTGGGCTGCCCGGTTGCCGATGGGCGCCTCGAACTGGGCGCTGAGGATGTAGTCGATGAAATCCCCTTCACCGACGGTCTCGTAACTTTCTCCGATGTTGCTGCCGACGCCGTTGAAGCGTGCCGTGGCGGCCAGGTTCAACAGCGGCAGGCGCTGGTTGTCGGCGACGCGCTGGCGGATGGAAGCGTCGTTGATCGCCAGCAGGGCCTGCTGCGGCTCCGGCCGGCGCTGCAGGGCGGTGGTCACCGCGTCGAGGAGGTTGAACTGCACCGGCAGGTCGGTGGGCATGTCCGCCGGCTGGATCATGATCTCGCCCGACAGCGGCAGTTCCGGCGAGTTCAGGAGTTGCTTAAGGCGGTCCGACTGGAGGCGCACCTGCTGGCGGACGCGGATCACGCGGGCCCGCCGCTCCTCCACCGTCGCGTTCGCCTGGGTCAGCTGCACGGGGCTGACGTCGAACTCCCTGCGTTCCAGCAGCGGCCGGCGGGTCTCGATCGCCCGCTTGAGCAGGCGCAGCTCAACCAGCAATTGTTGCCGGGTGAACACCAAGTCCCAGTACGCCTGTTCCACGTCGTTGACCGTGGTCAGCAGGTTGTCGCGCAGTTCCTCGATGCTCGACCGCCGCGCGTTCTGCGACAGCAGGATCTGGGCCCGGTTCACGTCCGAGCCAAAGTTCCGCAGTAGGGGCTGGCTGAGGCTGACCAGGGCGTTGGCCTCGTAGTGCGGGTCCTCGGCGAAGACGGTGGGGGTGCTGCTGTTGCGGCTGAAGCCGGTGCTGACGGTGACTTGGCCGCCGGTGGTCAGGGGCTTACGGATCCCGGTATTGAGCGAACGGTCGTCGGTCAGCGACGGCGGGCCGAGCCGGCCGATCCCGGCGACCAAGGCCGGCTGGGGGGTGTCGAGCTTGTTGAGGTTCAGTTCCGCGAAGTACACCGCGTCGAACACGGCCTCGGCCTGGGTCAGCCTCGCCTGGCTGATCGCCGGACGCAGGCGCGCCTCCTGGACTTGCAGGTTGTTCTCCACGGCGATGCGGACCGCTTGCTGGAGGCTGAGCGTGATGGACCGGGTTTCCGCTTCGCCCATCAGGTCGTTGCCGAGTTCGAGCGGCTCTTGCACGTACGAGGCGGGGCCGCTGAGGCGATCGAGCTCCGCCCGCCGCTGGTCGGTCAACTGGGCTTCCACGTCGCTGGGCTCGCGGCTGAGCTCGATCTGTGGGCCGCCCTGCACGGCGTGGATGTAGGACCGGCTGGTGGACAGCAGCTGCTCACGCAACTCTTCTTCGGCGGCGCGCTCCAGCGGGCCGGTGCAGCTGGGACCGATCAGCGAAACGGCCATAAGCGACGCTGCCCACGCCACGGCGCGACGTCTGAGGATCGGGGGGGTGCTGCTCATGGTTGCGCGAATATAGGGGCAGGTCGATTGAGCGTCAAAAACAGGCAAGAGCGAGGCGAGGATCCGGCCCGTTGGCAGCGTGTCGTGGGATATGCTGTCTGTAGGGCCTGGGGGTTTTGTCCGGGTGAAGCGTGATGAGGTTCGCGGTGGCTGGGGTGGAGCGAAGCGACACCCCAGCCAGCCCCGGGGCACCGCTACGCTGGACCCCTGCCACCCTCGAAGCCCACGGAGTGCACTTGGTCGGCTTCGGGTGGAATTGCACGGCGCGCCGATCCGCTTGTCGCGGTTCACGTCGTCATTAATGGCAGGTCGATGGCTTGCCCTGCGAAATAAGTAGGGGGACCGGGCGTTCGTCCCGATTGGGATGTCAGACTAAAATACCTTGCTTTGTTGGGCTTGCGGCCGGCTCAGTTTGCGAGAACCCGGTCGCGTTAGTGAAGAGAACCCCAGGGAGCACCAGGTGATGGCCAAACCGATGACCATGACGGAAAAGATCATCGCTGCGCACGCTGGGCGGGCGTCGGTGGCGCCCGGTGACAATGTGTGGGTGGACGTGGACATCCTCATGACGCACGACGTGTGCGGCCCGGGCACCATCGGCATCTTCAAGGAGCAGTTCGGCCCGGACGCCAAGGTCTGGGATCGGGATCGCGTGGTGATCATCCCCGATCACTACATCTTTACCGCCGACGAGAAATGCCACCGCAACGTGCAGATCCTGCGGGATTTCGTGAAGGAGCAGGGGATCAAATATTACTACGACCCGGACTTCATCCGAGGCTCGGGCATGCCGAACCCGTACAAGGACCCGACGCGGACGAGTTACAAGGGCGTTTGCCACAAGGCCCTGCCGGAGGAGGGTCACGTGCGGCCGGGTGAGATCCTGCTGGGCACGGACAGCCACACGTGCACCGCCGGGGCGTTCGGGCAGTTCGCCACGGGCGTCGGCAACACCGACGCGGCCTTTACGATGGGCACGGGCAAGACCTGGCTGAAGGTGCCCCCGACGATGAAGTTCGTCTTCCACGGCCAGATCCCGCCGTATTTAACCGCCAAGGACCTGATCCTGGCGGTGATCGGCGAGATCACCGTCTCCGGGGCCACGTACAAGACGATGTACTTCACGGGCGACGGCGTGGCGAGCCTGACCCTCGAGGACCGCATGACGCTGACCAACATGGCCATCGAGGCCGGGGGTAAGAACGGCGTATGCGACGTGGATGAGAAGACCCTGGCCTACGTCCGGCACCGCAGCCACATCCCGCACTGGACCGTTTACGAGGACGACCCGGGGTGCCAATACGTGTTCGAGTACCACTGGGATTTGCAGCTGCTGGAGCCGCTGGTCGCCAAGCCGTATTCGCCGGACAACACGGACACGGCCCACAACTGCCGGCAGGTGAAGCTGGACCGCGCGTACGTCGGCTCGTGCACGGGGGGCAAGATCACGGACATGATCTTCGTGGCGAACCTGCTGGAGGGTAAGCGGGTGAAGATCCCCACCTACATCGTGCCGGGCTCGACCGAGGTTCACGCGGACATGAAGCGGCTGAACCTGCACGGCCAACCGAAGGCCGCGGAGGAGAAGAGCGTCGAGCAGGTCCTCGAGGAGGCCGGTTGCCTGGTGGGGGCCTCGAGCTGCGCCGCGTGTCTGGGCGGGCCGTCGGACACGTTCGGCCGGCTCAACGAGCCGATCACCTGCATCAGCACGACGAACCGCAACTTCCCCGGTCGCATGGGTCACCGCGAGGCCGGCGTGTACCTGGCCTCACCCTTGACGGTGGCGGCCAGCGCGCTGACGGGGTACGTCACCGATCCACGGGAATTCGTCACCGAGCCGATCGGCACCGGGGCAGCAGGGGCGGCGTGACAACCTCGCAGCACCAGCTCTCTTCGGGGGGAGGGGGTCGCGGTGCGGTTGGAGCTGCCGGATCGACAGAGACGGCGGTTCTGGGCCGCGGATGCGGACGCGCCGGCTCCGTGCGAGGGCAAGGCTGCGGTCTATCGATGCCGCTGCGTCGGAAGGGGTTCGGTGCCGGATGATGGGGAT
>JAJUHR010000418.1 GCA_029267795.1 Planctomycetota bacterium | reverse complement strand
GGGATCGCGGAAGCCTTTTCAGGCCTGCCCCCGTGTCGAACGCTGGCCGAGCAGCTGACCGTGGTGTTGATGCGGCTGCGCAGGCCCCATCTGCCGCCGCTGCCAGTCCTTTTCGCGACGGACCTGCCCAAACTGGCGGGGTACCAGAGTGAGGTGGATGCGATGCTCCTAGACCCGGCCCGATGCGCGGAGTGTTACAACCGCGCGGTGCGGGCACACCCGGACGCCGCCGTCACCCCATTGCGTGTGCAACCGCACCGGGTCGAACTGCCGCTATGGAAGCTGGGCTGGCGCCAGCCACGGCGAAGGGTCTACGCGGACCTGAGCAACCGCGGCGCGACCCTGGCGGTCGAAGGCGTGCCGACCGGCGACGCGGGCGGCCACGGTTTCGATCGCGCGACGCTGGCACCCCGGGCGCTGCTGCTGTCAGCGTACATCCGCAGCACAGGCTGCAACCTGTTCATCCACGGCCGCGGCGGCAAGTTGTACGACAGGGCCACCGAACAGTGGTGGCAAGAATGGCGTGGGCAGACGCTGGCCCCCAAGGCGATCGTCAGCGCCGACCTCACCATGAAGTTTGCTGTGCCCGTGGCGGACCAACGTGCGGTCGCCAGGGCGGTATGGTGGGCGCATCACCTGCCTCACAACCTGGATCGGGCGCTGGGGCTGGATACCGAGGCAGCCCGCCGCAAGCACCAATTGCTCAGCGCCTTGACGGTCGAGCGCGATCGACGACGCAAGGCGTGGGCGTTCGAGCAAGTGCACCGGATCAATCGGGAGCTGGCAGCAGCCTACGGCAGGGCACTGGCGGAAGCAGACGCCCGGATAGCCCTGGCTCGCACAGGCGCAGCCAACCGAGCAGTAACTCAGAAGAGGGACTGGTGTTTTGCGCTTTACAGCCAGGAGGAAATCAGATCCCTGGCCGACTCGATCGAGAATCAATTTGCAGGCAAGCCCTGCCAACAGCCGTAATAAAGTACGCCATGGCTCGCGTCGTGCCCCGAAGTACAAGAGAAAGTGCGCCTGTGCGGTTGAAACCGGCCAGAATGACCTTGACAGATACACCGATAAATGAGGCAACAAATAGAAACCCGTTCAAAACCCCATCCCGCCCGCGGGCCGCCCCCGGAAGTTCGACCCGCGGACAGGACGGCGATTGGTTGAAATATCGGAAGGGTCGGTGACAACATACCGACACTCCCCGAACGTTTTTTCCAAAAATTTTTCGACGCTTAGCATTGGGGCCTTGGGGACCGGGAGATCGAGATAGCAGGTGATCGCGTGCACGACCCGAGGTTAGAGGAAGTTTTGAACTTGCCGCCGCTGCCCGCCCGGCCCCGCGACGGACACAAGGGGACGTTCGGCACGGTGATCGTGGTCGGTGGTTCCCCCACCATGATGGGGGCCCCAGCGTTATGCGCCTCAGCAGCACTGCGAAGCGGGGCAGGACTGGTGAAGCTGGCCGTTCCCCAGGAGGTACTGCCGGTGGCACTCTGCATTGAACCGGGGGCGACTGGGTTGGTCGTGACGGGCGACGCGGAGGAGGACGCCCGTCGAATCCTGGAAGAGGCCGACTCCAAAGCCAAAGCGGCGCTAGCGGTGGGCTGCGGAATCGGGCAGTCGGAACGGGCAGGTTCCCTGACGTCTCAACTGCTGCATCGGCGCCGGGGCCGAGCGATGGTGTTGGACGCCGACGGCCTGAACCTGCTGGCGAGTCGGGGGCTTGGCAGCGAAATCATGTTCGACCCGTCGGTGGTACTAACACCCCACCCCGGCGAGTTCCGCCGACTCGCAGAGGCGTTCCAGGTCCGCGGCGACGCGACCGACCCCGCGGAACGTCCAGCAGCGGCCGCGGCGCTGGCGCGGCGGCTGGGCGCGGTGGTGGTGCTCAAAGGCGAGGGCACCGTGGTCAGCGACGGACAAAGGCAGTACACCAACCGCAGCGG
>JAJUHR010000345.1 GCA_029267795.1 Planctomycetota bacterium | reverse complement strand
CTCGAAAGCACAGGAATACCGCCCATGGCCACGCAACAGATGCCCAAGGTCCAAGGCCACGTACGCGACCGCGTCGGCACGCGACACGCCCTCCGTTTACGCCAGCAGGGCCGCATGCCCGCCGTGATCTACGGCCACCAGGAAAGCCCGCTGCCCATCTGGCTGGAACTGTCCGAGATCGACCACCTGTTGCACGCCCACACCCACCTGCTGGAGGTGGCGATCGACAACAAGGCCCAGCCCTGCCTGATCAAAGACGTGCAGTGGGACCACCTCGGCTCGCACATCATCCACGTGGACCTGGCCCGCGTCGACCTGACCGAAAAAGTCACCGTGACCGTGGAACTGGACTTCACCGGCGACCCGATCGGGCTCAAGGAATCCGGCGCGTTCCTCGAGCACGCCCGAACCCAAATCAAAATCCGCTGCCTCGCGACCCAAATACCCGACAAGATCCGCGTGGACCTGAGCAACCTGGGCGTGGGGCAATTCCTCGCCGTGAAAGACCTGCAGCTGCCCCAGGGCGTATCCGCCGCCGAGGACCCCGAGACGATCCTGGCCGCGATCCACGTGGCCGTCGCCGAGGAGGTGGCCCCAGCGCCAGCCGCCGCCGTGACCGAACCGGAGGTCATCGGCAAGAAGGAAGCCGCCGAAGAAGAGCCCGCCGAAGAGAAGCCCGAAAAGAAGGCGGAAAAGAGCAAGTAGAGCCGGTTGAAAACCCAACCCCCTTCGGCAGAAGGGGTGATGAAACAAATCCCCTCGGGCACGTCAATCGCAGTTTCGTAGGGCGGGTCAAGCGCAGCGAACCCGCCCACACACCAGCCTGTAGGTCCGGGCCCCCCGGACCTTGTTGGTCTCCGGCTTGAGCCGGCTCCGGGTCGCTGGGGTAGAGCGCAGCGCTGCCCCGGTTGGTGCCGCGGTGTCGCTTCGTTACACCGGCTCCAGCACTCGACACCCAAACGAAAAACGCCCTAAAATCACCACCCCATGAAGCTGATCGCCGGCCTGGGCAACCCCGGAGACGAATACGCCGGCACGCGGCACAACGCCGGCTTCATGACCATCGAACGCCTGGCCCGTCGGCACGACCTGCTCGCCCTCGGCAGCGTCAAGCACAAGTTCCACTCCGCCGTCATCGAAGGCCCTATCGCAGGCGAACGCTGCACCCTTCTGCAACCGCAAACCTACATGAACCGCTCAGGCACCGCGGTACGCGAAGCCCTCCAGTTCTACAAACTCAACCCCGCCACCGACCTGCTGGTCGTGGTCGACGACGTCGCCCTCGGCCTCAGCCGCATCCGCCTCCGCGCCGAAGGAAGCCCCGGCGGGCACAACGGCCTGGCCGACATCCAACGCGCCCTGGGCACCGCCCAGTACCCGCGCCTGCGCATCGGCATCGATACCCCGCCCCCGGGACGCCAGATCGATTACGTGCTCAGCCGATTTACCCCAACCCAAATGCAAACCCTCGACCGCACCCTCGACTTGGCCTGCGACGCCATCGAGTGCTGGATCGCCCGCGGCATCGACGCCGCCATGACGCGCTACAACCCTCCGATCGGCTCGCAACCCGAACCGTAAAACAGACCCGAACAACCCCATGCGAGCAACCAGGCGTGCCGCCCCCCCGCGACGCCGCTTACGCCACCAACTCCACGTCACGCTGCACGAGCAACTGATACAACTGCTCCGCGGTCTTCGCCCTCTTGAGACTGGCCCGGAACTCGTCTTCGGCCAGCAACCTGCAGATCACCGCCAACGCCCGCACGTGCGCCCCCGTCTGGTCTTCGGGGCTGACGACCAGAAAGATCAACTCCACCGGCCGGCCGTCGACCGAATCAAAGGGGATCGGCTCCGCCGGCTTGCCCACCGCCATCACCAAGTTCGACACGTACCGCGACTTGGCGTGCGGGATCCCGACCCCCTGCCCGATCCCGGTCGTCCGCAGGGCCTCGCGCCCAAGCACCGCCTTCTTCAGCTCCTCCGCAGCCTCCCCCTGACCGAACAACACCCCTACCAGCTCCTCGATCGCCGCCGACTTCGTCCCGGCCGCCAGAGGAGCCTTCACCCATTCGGGCTTAAGAATATCTCGTAAACGCATCGATTCTTTCCTGACCCGCCGTGGCCAGCACAGCCCCCGGATCGTCATGACCCAGGATTGACCCGCCCGCTCTAGCCATCTCTAATAGACTTCGAAGCAACAGGGGGTGCACCATACTACCGCAACGACAAGGAGGCAATGAAACGGCCTGCCAACGCCGCCACGCCCCCGCCCGCCCACTCGAACCCGACGAACCTTGACCAGGCACCCCCCGTAAGTTAGATCATTCATCCCCAACCCTCAGACGCTCGATCCGGTAGGTTTCAGCCATGATCGAAGTCGAAAACCTGTGCAAGTGGTATGGCCCAACCCTCGCGGTGGACGGCCTGAACTTCACCATCCCCGCCGGTCAGATCGTCGGCTTCCTCGGCCCCAACGGCGCCGGCAAATCCACCACCCTCCGCATCCTCACCGGCTACATGCCCGCCACCAGCGGCACCGTCCGCGTCACCGGCCACG
>JAJUHR010000434.1 GCA_029267795.1 Planctomycetota bacterium | reverse complement strand
TTGGCGCCCACGAGCAACTCAAACAACGCGGAAGCCACGCGCGGCTCTCCCACTTGGCCGCCCTGGGCCACCGCCTGCGCGATGACGCGTTGCACCACCAGGTCACCGCCGGGCGCCAGCAGATCAACCAACCGTTTCTGGGTGTCCGAGCCGCGCGACTTGACCAGCCGTTGAGCCGCGGCCAGACGCTCCGACGCCTCGGCTTGGGGGTCGAGCAATTTCTCTTCCCACGGCTCACGGGCGGGTTCGACCGGGATCGGGCCCGCGCTACTGCTGCTCACGGGGTCCAAGTCCCGCTCGGCCGGGGTGACCTCAGCGCTGGTTGGAGCCGGCACTTCCTCGGGCCGCGCCACGTCGACGCCGGCCCTCCCGCCCGGATGCCGCTGCTCCGCCCTGGCAACGTTCCGCCTCGGTCGTGGGGACGCCGTGCACGCCGCCGCACCAAGCACCGCGACACACGCCCCCAACGCCGCCCAATGCCAGATCGGGTATCGCGCAGTGACCCGGCGCCGCCGCTCGGCCGTAGCTAATCCATGGTCGCCTTCCCGTCCGTCGCGTCGATTCTCAGCGGGCTGGAGCATCCGCAGATCCACCTGGTTCATGCGCATTCAGCTATGCTCTCTGCGCCCTCCAGCGTTGCACAGCAGCACCATCATACCGTCGAAAACGCAAACCCCACGCAACGATATCCCTCCCTCGATCGATCTTCTATATAAGCCCATGCCCTCCAGCCCACTGCCCACTGGCAACTCCCGGACCCCTCGGGGTAACATGGCGGCCCACCCAACCCAAGCACCAACCATGATCGACCTGAAAGACCTGCGCCAACGCCCCGACCTGTACCGCGACGCGGCCCGCCACAAGCGGATCAACGTCGACGTCGATCACCTGCTCCGCCTGGACGCCGAATACCGCGGGCTGCTGACCGAAAGCCAGAGCCTCGCCGCCCGCAAGAACCAGATCGGTAAGCAAATCGGCCAGCTCGCCGGCAGGCTCAAAAAAGCCCCGCCGCAGGAGAAACCCGCCCTCGAACAGCAGATGCGCCAGCTCCAGCAGGAACCCGCTCAGCTCAAGGAGCAGGAGGCCGCGCTCGCCTCACGCTTGTCGGAACTGGAGCCGAAACTCCACGACCTGCTCCTGCTGGTCCCGCAACCCCCCGACGAGGAAGTCCCCCTCGGCCCGGACGAATCCGGCAACGTCGAGCTGCGACGCTGGGGGCAGGTCCGCCAGTTCGACTTCCACCCCAAGGACCATCTGACCCTCGGCACCGGCCTGGGCATCATCGACGTCGAACGCGGTGTCAAGCTCGCCGGCACGAGGAACTACTTCCTCCTCGGCAAGGGGGCGATGCTCCACCACGCCGTCCTCCGGCTTGCCCTGGACCTGATGCTTCAGCGCGGCTTTACCCCCATGGCCGTCCCCGTCCTGATGCGCGAAGCCGCGATGCGAGGCACCGGGTACCTCCCCCTCGGCCGCGACCAGACCTACACCCTCACCAACGAAGACCCGCCCCAGTACCTCACCGGCACAGCCGAGGTCCCCCTGACCGCCTTCCACATGGACGAGGTGCTCGAGGAATCCTCCCTGCCCCGACAATACGTCGCGATGAGCCCCTGCTTCCGGCGCGAAGCCGGCACCTACGGCCGCGACACCGCCGGCCTATACCGGATCCATCAATTCGATAAGGTCGAACAAGTCGTCATCTGCCGCAACGACGTGCAAGAGTCCAAACGCTGGCACACGCAAATCCTCCAGAACGCCGAGGCGGTCCTGCAGGCCCTGGAGCTGCC
>JAJUHR010000190.1 GCA_029267795.1 Planctomycetota bacterium | reverse complement strand
GGATCGGTAGGTAAGACTTGCTCTGCTCGGCAGCCAGCAGCAGCCGCTCCGCCGCCTTGACCGACTCCAAGATCGGCGTCCGACCACGCTCGTCCACATAAACACCAACCCCCAGGTTCACCTTCCGGGGGTTCGGGTCCTTCGCAAAGGACTCCGTCAGCCCCAGAATCGCGTCGGGCAGCGCTTCTTTGACCAACTCGAACATCGGGCAATCCCCCTTCGAGGCTGCCCAGCCATCCCAGGCAGGGCCCCGCAAAAGGGTCGGATCATACCCCCCTGCCACGCAAAGTCTATCAAACCCCCCAAGCCCCCCTGACCCACCCGCCCGCTTTTCCCTCCCCTCCTCTGGTCCCCCTCGATCCACTGCACACCCACCCAGCCACTCCTGGCACCCCGCCCCCCCCAGTGCCGCTCGCCCAGCAGCCGTTGGCTTTCCACCCCTCGAATCGCCGATAAGATGCACTAACTCTACCAGCACGGAAGGAACCGACTCCCATGAAGCCCGAGCGCAGGCGACAGCGGATCTACGACGGTGACGGCGACCGCCTCATGGAAGAAAAGAAGCACAGCTCCGTCGACCGGATCATCGTTCTGCCCGACACCCCGCCCTCACGTCACGTCGACCCCCGCCCTCGCCTGCGGATCATGTGGGGCCAGAACCTCCTCGAGGACCTGCTCAGCGGCCGCTACCGCTCCCTCGTCTGCGCCGTCAACGCCAAGGACAACAGCCGCGGCATCATCACCCAGCTCGGCACGCTCTTGAAAACCAGCCAGTGGGAGGAGAGCGACATCACCAAGCTCGCCCAGCAATTCAGCAACAATAGCAGCGACCGGGTCAAAATCCTTAAGTACGACATGGACCTGGTCGAAGTCTTCGCCCTGCTCCGACCGCCCCAGCGGGACAAGCTCCAACTCGAAGACTTGGCCGTGGGCTTCAAGATCGTCGGCGAGATGATCAGCCGCCGGCCCGACCGCCAACCCTCCGCCTCCGTCAGCTTCCTGGGCGCACGCTCCAACCTCTTGGTCGATTCCACCGGCAACGAGCCCAGCTTTGAAACCGTGCTCCGCATCATGTACGAATCGGGTTACACCGGCGACGTCTACCCCCCGCCGGACCTCTGGAGGTCCGCCCCCACCGCCGTTTACGCCAGGTATCCCTTCCCCCCCTCCCTGGAAAATATGCGTCAAGGCGGGTTTTAAATCCCAACACCTCGCCCGCCTCGACCCGGCCCTTCTACGCGCACCGCCGACCCGCCGAGCATCCCCATGAACTGGCGCCTCATGCCCGAAGCCTGCCGTCAAACTCGATATAATTAATACCCGTAGTATGTCTCGGCGGGAGAGGAACCATTCCATCCAGATACGGGTGCCGCGACGATGGCCCAGGACCTGCTCCAAGTGGTTCGCTCTACCAAGTACCCGCTGGAGGCTTTCCTCTTCGTTCAGCGCGGATTGGACTTCACCGTACGCAGGATCCACGGCGAACCCAAGCGCGGCACCGACCCAGCCAGCCGGCACGTCACCGGCCAAATGCTCTGCCACGGCCTGCGCGACTACGCCATCAAACAGTACGGCCTGATGGCACGAACCGTCCTCCGCCATTGGCATATCATTCATTGCGAGGACTTCGGTAGGATCGTGTTCGCCCTGGTCGACGCCGGCTTGATGCACAAGACCGAGGAGGACCGCCTGGCCGACTTCGCCGACGTCTACGACTTCAACCACGCCTTCGCTGCCGAACTGCAGCTGAGCGAAAACACCTGAAGCCTTGCCAGCACGGGCGCCGATCCAGCCGACCCCTCCACGCTCGATCGGCCCACGACTACCGAAAAACCAAGGATTGGAAAGAAAGTGAGGACTGAAAACCAAGGAGTCCCCAACATGAGCGAGGCATACAACCCCGAGACCGTACAGTTCGAGCAGCTTGAAGCACTCGAGCTCGAAGCACGCCAGCTCAGGCACCAGCTTCAATCCGCCAAGGCCGTCCAGGAGAAGAAAATCCTCGAACAGCAATTGAAGGAGCTGGAGCATCAGATCGAGGTGTTGCGGCGGCGCCTCAAGCCCTGAACACAGACGGTCCCCCTGGGAACTGCAGCAAACCCTCGCGTGGACGCCTGATCCGCGGGTGGCCTTCTTCGACTTCGCTGCACGGGGCCGCAGCCACTTCATGCCGCCGCGTCGCCCCCCAACGAAAAACGCTCCCCACCCTGAACAGCCCCACCTGGAAAGGGGGGTTAAACTTCCCCATGCGAAACCGCTTCAGGCCTTTTTTTCCGCGGGCGTCGAGCTCTGTTTGTGCAGTCGGCCGGTGAGCCGATTCTCAACCTCGTCGACCATCTTCTGGATCGCCGCGGGATCGAACTTCCAATCGTCCAGCGAAAGCTGATCGACCTCCTCGCCCTGACGGTAATGCACCACCGCGATGCCTTTGGTCTTCCACCGCGATGTGTCGATCCGCTCGATACGGTCGAACAACGCCTTCTGCCCCCAACTGGCAGTCAGACCCTGTTCACTCATCGTGATCCGCCAGCGGCCCGTACGCACGAACTGGATCGCAAAATACAACCCCGGCGGCAAAGCCAGCGCCACCTGGATGTACTGAGTGTAAATGTCCCACATGCTGTAGGGCTCGCCAGGCATCTCGTCCGAAGGCCAACCCCGGGACGCCGCATACTCCGGCCACTCCGATTCCCGCCCCTCCTCCCGTAACTGCTGGTAAGCCTCGGAGATCTCCCGCTGCCTCGGATAAGCGTACATCCCGTCGTACAGGCTGTACGCCGCCCAGCCCAGGCACATCACCGCCATGGCCGCCAGACGCCAGCGGTACCCTCGATTGATCGTCGCCACCACGTCCATAGCCCATGCCCCCATCTCTCCCCCAGGACCAAACCCATCCACCACGCACTCGCACCGCGCCCCCCCGATCCCATCTCACCCGGAGTTCCGATCCCCGCAACGGGCTTCGTGCCCTGTACACTGCCTTAAGCCTTAGAATACCCCCCGCTGAACCACCCACAGCAGGGCGGACTGGCTCGATGGCTCTGCGCTATTCTCAGCTCCCCACCGCGAAAATCAAGGTAATCACGGCCTGCGGACCCCGGTCCCGCACCGGCCCGGTTGGCGCGGGGGCCGCCGTGTCAGCCTTTGTGCTCGCCCACTCAACCGTGCTCTACCGAGGTTTCTTCGCGGAACTCAACATCCGCGGCTGGCAAAACCGCGGTTTCCCCCCGGACACCTAGCGACCCCCCTATTCCCGCCCAACAACACCCTGGCTCGACGAAGCACCCCGCGACCCCGTATCGGCCCACAGCCCCACCTGTCGGTCCCGCGCCTGCTGCTCCGCCTGCGAAAATCGTTCCATCCATTGGTGGGCGTAGCGCTCTTCAAATCGCGCCAGCCCCGCCAGCAACAACCGCTCGTTCAACAAAGTGCCGTCCCGCAATTCGATCGTGGCCAGCAGGCGATCGTACCGGTCTCGCGTGTCGTGGGGGTCAAGACGCAGCACGACCGTTTGCCCCAGGCACAGCTCGCGGGCAAACCCCGCTGCCTCGGAAGCCAGCGGCTCCTCGGGCTGCTTGCGGTCGGCCCGGGCCAGCTCCGGCGTGTCGAGCCCCCAAAGCCGGATCCGCGTCGTGGCGCGATTCCCGTCAGGCACATCGACATCTAAGGTGTCCCCGTCCACCACCCGCGTCACTCGAAACGACTTGCCGTCGTAGCGGTCCCAATCCCCGCCCCGGGCGACCCCGCCACCGCGACGATCCAGCCCAACAAACAACGCCGCCGCCAGCGAAGCTACCACCGCCGCCACCAGCAGCCGCAGCCGGCGCCGCCCCAAGTAACGCCCCATCGGCACCGGCCCGCCCGGCGCACGGAAAACCACAGGCAGCCGCCCGCGCCGACTTCTACGTTGCAATACCATCGCTTAAACGCGCCATTCAGCCCGGCCGCGTCAACGCCTCGAACCCGATCAACTCAAAGACTCCAGACGCAAATGACGCAAGATCGCCCCCAGCAGGATGATCACCGCGGCTAGGTGCAAGTTCACCATCTGCACCACACGCGGTCTGATCCGGCCCACCGTCCCGCCCCAGGCCACCGCGAACAGGATCACCGCCAGCAACACCTTGGTCCCGATCAGCGCCTGCCCCACCGCACCCAGCTGCCGATAATCCTCCGCCGCCAGGATCCAGTTGTACACCCCGCTGCCGACCAATGCCGCGATGCTGATCCACAACACGCGCTGGAAACGCCGCGCCGCCACCTCCGTCACCGTCCGCGCCACCCCGTCCTCCAGCAGCCGAGTCGTCGGCACCAGGCACAACGCCGTGAAAGCCACCCCGCCTACTGCGAAGATCGCCGCCACAATGTGCACGTACCGCATCGCGATCGCTACGATCGTTTCACCCATACAACCTAGCCTAGTGATTCAGGTTCCCACCGCAAGCGAAATGCGAGCCACCCACTCACCACACATAGCCGCGGGTGACAACCCGCGGTTTGGACTCTCGGGCACCCCCGTTCCCCTTAGCCACTGCTGGAAACCCGCGGTT